>QMNM01000032.1 GCA_003647765.1 Candidatus Cloacimonadota bacterium | reverse complement strand
GTTGTCTGAAAATGGTTAGTCCTGTATTAAGTAATTGTATTCAATTTTAGATGCTTTAATTAATAAATCATTCACCACTACTTCGGTGGGACTACCAATTTTCTATTGATGTAAATACTCAATTTTTCCATCTTAACAAAATTTATCCTATTTTGCAGATCTCATTTTTTAAAGTTATATTTATTCAATCATTCCAATATATCAAGAGAACTTATTCATTTTCCATTTTTATTTTCGTGTATTTGTGGGATTCTTTTTATGGATTACTATTTTTTTCACTCAGCAAAATTAGAAATCCATTCTGGTCTTTCTGGAGGATTAGAACTTAATATTTCCCTCCATTTTTCATCTGTAAGTCTGTCTTCCATTGGTTGTTTGAACTCGTAATATGTTGTTACAGGACCAGCACCAATTAAAATTCTTCCATCAGGAACTTTATATGCTACAACAATTAAATTAACATATCCCACACCTTCCTCTAAAACATTTCTTGTATTCGTATCCGTATGAACATCTGCAATAATAGTTGTTTTCTTTGCCTTTTCCCCAACTTCTGCAATAACATTGTTTAATACACCACCAAAATTTTTGATGAAATCATAATCCTCCTTGGTCAATTCCTCATTCTCCAATTCTTTCTCAGATAATTCTATCAACCGCTCTAATATATTCTCCAAACTCTCCAATCTATACTTTGCTAAGCTATCTAAAACATTCATCTTATTCAGACCTTTGGTCGTCATTTTTGTTAATGCTAACAATCTATTATAAAACTCTGGCACTGGTTCTATGTAGCCAACTACTGGTTTTTCAGGTGGTGGAAGTGCAGACCCTATCTTCGCTGTATAACTCTGTTTTGCATAAAGAATAGTGTCATGCCGTAATTCAGCCCAGGAAGCTAAAGCATTAGTTAGTGTTTTATCCTGCCAAGCTGTTGTTTGCATAAATGTCGGATAGCCATCTCCAAATTCTTTTAATAAAGCTTTAAGAGCATAAAGCCATGACCAATAGAGATTTTTATTCCATTCTGCTTCGCTGAATTCATCAAATTCCTTTTTGAGTAAATTAAACTGCTCATCATATCCTTTATAATTAGAGTCCTTAAGCTCGTACAGCAACTCTCTTGCTCTTTTTGAACCCAATAAAGCCATTACATCCAACCCTCGTGGGAATCCTCTTATAGGACCTAGGATAGTCATCACCCAAGTAAAAGGTTTCCCTGGTCCCAATGGATTACTAACTTTTGGAAATACTAAATTGGAAAACATATAGGAGTCAGGAATAAATCTTTGTCCCATCAACCTAAACCCTTTTGTTTTACCCAATACCTTGTCTAAGTCTTCAGGTTTGAAAGGTGGTAAAATTTCACATTCACCTGTGCCACCATAAATTTTGGGTGGTTGATATTCTGCCAGTTTTAACTTCAATTTTTCTATATTTTTTTCATTCAATTTATCTGGAGTAAATTTTCCTCCAAAGACATAGTTCATTGCTTCCAGATATTCATAAGGTCCTAAATCATCTGCCAGACCAACATAGAAAGCAGTTACAGAATATATTCTATCCCATTTATCCTTTAATTCTTTATCCTCAGCAAATTTGGATGCTATTAAAACCGCACTTATAGTTTGGATTTTTGCATAATATTCTGCATTTGGATCTGATAAGAAAATATCCTTTTTCAATAGCATACTTATTCTTCCATACCACATAAATGCTTTAAAGTAATTCTTCAATTTCTCTGACCTTGTGTAATGACCTCTCGGCACATATTGAGAATAATCCTCTTTATAAACAAAGATTTGAGAATTTGCGAAACCCTGATGTTTTTCTATTAATTCTAATTCTTTTTCAACATATTCTTTTACAAAATCAGGAATCTCAAATTTGTATCTTTCTAAATCTTCTTTATTAAAGTATGCACTGGACAATCCAGGATTTCTAAATCTACTTCCTTTTTTAGGTAATTGATTTTCTTTTGGTCTTAACAACTCCAAACCAACAGTAAAATATGCAACATTTCTTTTCAATGCTTCTTTCAAGTCACCACTCGCACTATTATACTTTTCTATTGAATCCTCTAATAGTTCTTTACTAATTTCCCAGATTTTATCATAGAATTCCTTTTCTTCAATTTGTCGCAGAGTTTCATCAAATTGAATATGGTAGAGATGCAATAAGGATTCTGTGGTTATAAAGATTGGTATTTCCCTATCTTTCAAAGTACCATAAGGTTTGGTAATATATTCTTCTTTTGGATTGAACGGATTATTAATAACCACAAAACCGTTTTTCTCCAATAAGTTCAATGCATCTTTGCTCAAAGAAATTTTTGAACCAAAATCTTTGAAATTTGATATTTCTTTAGTTCGTAATGGTAATTTGTATTCAGGAACTTGTAACTTTACATCTAACGGACTAATAGAATAGAATTTTGTGAAATCAAGTTTTTCTGTTTTTACACTTGATAAATCAATAGGTTTTAGATTTAATTTAGATGGTTCTTTAGCAAATGCTGATTGTTTAGCACACATTATTCCAACAACTGCCACTATTAACATACTATAAATTAAATGTCTTGTTTTAATCATAATCTCCGGATCAGTTTAATAATGTAAAATATTTTATTCATATTTGTTTTTCATCTCTGTAACGATGTTAAGTAATAGAGCATAACTTTTCTGGTATTCAGAAAAATTGTATTTTTAATTTCAAAATCCTAATTTCTAATGTCAAATAAAATGCCAAAATATAAATGTCAAAGGCATAGTTTCTGCTTTGATTTAATTATAATTGATGAGAAAGTTAAATTAAATTCATTTGTAATTAGTTATTCAAATTTCACAGAATTGGAACTTACCAAATAAATCATATTTAACTTTTGTAATATCTCCTGCGGAACTTGATATATTCTTAATTTTTGCGTGTTGGCGACTTTGCAGTTAAAAAATAACTTTTGTTCAGGTATTTAATTGCATAATTATCCTCTTGATTTTCAAATAGCCATAAAAAAAAGGACAATGGGCAAGTAAAAAGGTAAATATCTTAAATACAGTTTGCAACTATGCGGGTCATTTTATTTTATTGGCTTCATTTGTGGAAAAAGAATTACATCTTTGATGGAAGTGCTATTTGTCAAAAGCATAACTAACCTGTCAATTCCTACTCCTAATCCACCTGTTGGAGGCATACCATATTCCAATGCTTCTAAAAAATCTTCGTCAACTACATTTGCAGAGACATCACCTAAATCACGCAATTTTGCCTGTTTTTCCAATCTGTCTCTCTGCTCTATAGGGTCATTTAATTCTGTAAAAGCATTACCATATTCCTCGCCATTTATAAAGAGCTCAAACCGTTCTACAAATAATGGATTATCCTCTTTTGTCTTTGCTAAAGGCGAAATATCCTTTGGAAAATCTACTACATAAGTCGGCTGAATTAGTTTGTTCTCAACAAATTTTGCAAAAATCTGTTCAATCAATTTCCCAGTTGGCATATATTCCTTATATTCAATATTATGATTTTTACAGAATTTGATTAACTGGTCTCTATCAAAATCTGACGGGTCAAAGTCAGTATGCTCCTTTATCAAATCAATCATTGACAGCCGATAAAATGGCTTTTTAAATGTAATTTCTTTAGCACCAATTTTTATCACATTATTTCCACTTACTTCTTTGACTAAAAAAATCAGTAAATCTTCCAATAAATCCATCATATCATTATAGTCGCCATAAGCTTGATAAAGTTCCAATAGAGTAAATTCAGGATTGTGCAATCTATCCATACCTTCGTTGCGGAATGTCTTGGCAAGCTCATATACTCTATCCATTCCACCAATAATTAGTCGTTTAAGATACAATTCAACAGCAATACGGAGGTATAAATCTATATCCAATGTATTATGATGCGTGATAAATGGTCTGGCATTTGCTCCACCATAAACTGGTTGTAGAATTGGCGTTTCTACTTCACAGAAACCATTAGTATCCAAAAATTCTCTTATCTTCTTAATAATCAAAGCCCTTTTTTGAAAAACATTACAAACATCTTTATTCAATAGTAAATCAAGATAGCGTTTACGATAACGTAATTCAACATCTGCGAAAACATCATATCTAAGTTTTTCACCAGTTTCTGTCTCTTTTTCTTTAACTACTGGAATAGGACGGATAGTTTTCGTAAGTAATTCTATTTTATTAGCCACAATAGTCAGTTCACCAGTTTTAGTTCTGAATACATTTCCATTTACATATATGATGTCTCCCAAGTCCAATTGCTTATAAAGCTTATAATTATCCTTTCCTACTTTATCTTCACGCACATAAATTTGAATTTTACCATATTTATCTTCAATATGAGCAAAGCTGGCTCGTCCCATATTCCGCAATGACCGTATTCTGCCAGCAATTGAAACTTCTGTATTTTGCTCTATTATCTTTTGTGAGTGCTTTTTTATCTCATCTGTATAATGAGTAAATTTACACCGCGGAGGATATGGATTTATGCCTAATTCTCGTATCTTTTGTAATTTCTCTTTTCTTTGCCGTATAAGTTGGTTTTCATTTTCCATTTTTATTTCCTATTTAAATCCAAATTCTTTTCTCTCTGGCTGTTCAGAAAATTTCAATTCACCAAATTTCTCTTCAAAATTCTTAACACTTCTTTCCAAAGTGGCTACTAATCTTTTAGCATGTTGAGGTGTCATTACAATACGCGAATATATTTTCCCTTGGTTCAATCCAGGTAAAATCCTTCCAAAATCAATGATAAATTCTGAATTATTAAAAGTAGTAAAAGCAATATTGGAATAAATGCCTTCCCCAATATTTTCATCAAGCTTAACTTTCAACTGCTTGGGCTGAACTTGTTGTTTCTTCATTTTTATTATCCTTTCTTATTTGTTATGAGTTATGCAAAAATAGGGATTAGACGCGAACCAAACTCCAACTTTACAAACTCATCACAAAAAATTTAATTTATAAAAATGTTTGCGTAAGTTCGCATAGTTCGTATAAGTTCGCGATTGCAAGTTCGCGTCTGCAAGGTCGCGATTAAGTAAGATAAAAGCAGTGTCAATCCACGAACCTGTTAGACAAAGCACACCCTACTTCGTCAAGACTACGAAGGGTGGCTTGCCCTACGAAGTTTTAACGAAGTAGGGCGCAGAATTATATGTCGCTATCTAAATTTTTATATTTTTCTTCTAATGCTTTTTTAACAGATTTAGGAACATATTCACTAACATCTCCTCCTAATTTTGCAACTTGTTTAATTATACTAGAACTCAAATAGAGATAGCAATTACGAGGTGTAAGAAATACTGTTTCCACTTCATCGTATAACTTTCTATTCATTAACAATAATTGTAATTCATATTCAAAGTCAGATACTGCACGCAATCCTTTAACTATCACAATAGAATTGACATTTTTAGCAAAATCTACTACCAATCCCTTGAATTGTCTTACTTCTACATTGTCAATCATTGCAGTAGCTTCTTTACACAATTTTACTCGCTCTTGTATATTAAAGAGTGTATCCTTTTCATTATGATAAGCAACAGCAAGAATAGTTTTGTCAAATAGCCTTGAGGCGCGGAAAACAATGTCTAAATGCCCATTTGTAATCGGGTCAAAACTCCCTGGATAAATAGCAATTCTTTGCATTTGTTCTCCTCTTGATATATCAGGAATGGTTTTCTAGGTTGAATTCATAAATTTCTATATTCGGATTTGCTAACACCTCATCACATATCTTATCAATCTGTTCTGTTAAATCCATATTATTCTCATTTTCTATTTCTAATTCAAAGTATTTACTTGTTCGGACACTCTTAACATTATCAAATCCCAATGTATGTAATGTGTTTAAAATTACTTTTCCTTGTGGATCATGAACACCGGATTTTAACTTAATATGAATATTTGCTTTACACATTCTATTCCTCATACTTCTTAAACCATCACTAAAATCTGTTATTTAATATCAATGATAATAATTGATTTTGACTTTATCAATTTCATAAGATTGGTAAATATAAAAGTTTTCCTGATATGTGTGTCAAATTTTAATTTTTATTGTAATCCTAATTTGTCAAGGTTGCGACGGTGTAGATATCCTAGTGCTTTGTAAAATAGGTTATGATTGAAAGATAGAGGCACACGATTTTAATCGTGTGGGTAATAATATCTTATTTATGAGATTGTAAGTCCTTATGAAAATAATCATAAATAATTCTGGCTAATTTTATACTGATGCCTTTAATTGCCTGCAAATCTTGTATAGATGCGGTCTTTATCTTTTCAACTGATGAAAATTCTTTCAATAATAATAATTTTCTCTTTTCTCCAATTCCTTGAATGTTATCCAATACTGAGTTGCTTACTTTTCTAGACCGCAGTTTTTTGTGATAAGTAATAGCAAAACGATGCGCTTCATTTCTGATTTTCTGTAATAATTTTAGCACTGGCGAGGACTTTGGAATAATTAAAGGATTTTTCTTGTATGGTATAAAAATTTCCTCTAATCTTTTTGCAAGAGAGATAATAGGGATATTGTAACTACTGTTCTTCATTGATATTATAGCAGATTGTAATTGTCCTTTTCCACCATCTATCAATAACAAGTCAGGATGTTCCTCATTGTCAAGATGAGACAAATAGCGAGATACAATTTCTCCCATCATTTTATAATCATCTATCTGATTAACTGTCTTGATTTTAAAATGGCGGTAATTTCTCTTTTTTGGTTTAGCATTATCAAAAAATACCATAGACCCTACAGCATCAGTCCCTTGAAGATTAGATATATCAAAAGCTGCAATTTTCCGAGGCAAACATGGTAATTCTAATGTATGCTTCATCTCGCTGATAATAAACTTAACCCGATGTTTAGCTCTAATGTGAGACATCTTTTTATTTTCCAAAACAATAAAAGCATTGTCTCTTGCCAATTCAATCAATCTTTTGCTATCACCAATTTTAGGAATTTTCAATTTACATTTTAACCATTTAGAGATTAAATTGCTATCTTGTGGTTCTGTTTCTAATAAAATCTCGTGTGGAACATAATCCGCTTGATTTATATAATATTGCTTTATAAAATTGCCTAATATATTCGCTTTCGGGCTATCTTTTGCATTATTAAGAAAATAACTCTCATTTGCAATCAATCTTCCTTTGCGAACTTTCATTAAGCTTATACAACATAAATTATGTTCCTGGACTAATCCAATTATATCTTTATTTTCTCCCTTGGAAGAGAACATAACTTGTTTTTGAGTTATAGATTCTACTGCCTTTATTTTATCCCGCAAAACAGCAGATTCTTCAAATTTTTGTTCATTTGCAAATTTTATCATTTTCTGTCGTAATTCATTGATAATTTTATCTGTATTCCCTCTGAGAAACATCATAACCTGTTTAATCATATCTTTATATTCAGAACTACTGATTTTGCCAATGCAAGGACCACAACATTTTTTTATATAATAATTCAAGCAAGCACGGTTATAATGTGGCTCTTTATCAGCATTTGCTGTAATATGGCGATTACAAGTGCGGAAAGGAAATATCTTATTTAGCAGTTTTAATGTTTGCCTTAAAGAGTAAAGATTTGTATAAGGTCCGAAATATTTTGCAGAATCAATAGAAAAGTTCCGAGTAATCTCTACTTTTGGAAAATCATCTTTAATATCAATCCTTATAAATGGATATTTTTTATCATCTTTAAGAGAGATATTGTATTTAGGCTTATGTTTTTTGATTAAATTTGCTTCAAGTATCAATGCTTCTAATTCATTATTTGTAATGATATAATCAAAGTTATTTATATGCAATACTAAAATCTTGGTCTTTTCTCTATCGTATTTTCCAGTAAAATATGAATGAAGACGGACATTTAGTTTCTTGGCTTTTCCAATATAAATGATATTGTTCTTATTATCCTTCATCAAATATACGCCTGGTTTTTGTGGAGATATATCCGCTTTTTTCTTTAATCTCTCAATACGATGTAATTGATTATTCATAGTGAACTTGGTATGAAACCCGATTCGGGGTAAAAGAGTGTGTGTTCTATATATTTATTATATGTTAAAGAAATTTTAATTCGTGAATTCGTGGCTTTATACTATTTCTGACAAAAAACTTTTTCCAATTTTTGGCAATTCTACATTAAAATATTCTGCTATTGTAGCTCCAATATCAGCAAAACTATTTCTTATACCTAAATCTGTTCCTGACCATAATGATTTACCATACACAATAATAGGAATATACTCGCGAGAGTGGTCAGTGCTTGGTGTAGTAGGATCACAGCCATGATCAGCTGTAATAATCAATATATCCTCTTTATTTAATGCTGAGATTATGTCTGGCAATCTGCTATCAAAATATTCCAGCCCTTTAGCAAATCCCTTATAATCATTTCTATGCCCCCATAATGTATCAAAATCAACAAGGTTGGTAAAAATCAAACCATTATTTATTCTGTTTATGTATTCAATAGTTTGTGCAATTCCTTCTTGATTACCACTTGAATGAGATGACATTGTTAAGCCCTGTGAAGCAAATAAATCCTCAATTTTACCTATTCCAACTACTTCATAACCATTTTCTTTCAAAGTATCCATAACTGTCTTTTCAGTTGGTTTTAATGAGAAGTCCTTTCGTTCTGAAGTCCGTACAAAATTTCCCATTTTATCGCCAATAAAAGGACGAGCAATAACACGAGCAACAGAATGGTCTCCTACCAAGATATTCTTTCTCGCAATACGACACATATCATATAATTCTTGTAAAGATAAGACACTCTTATGACAAGCAACCTGAAACACACTATCAGCAGAAGTATAGATTATTGGATATTTGGTATCAAGATGTTCTTTGCCTAATTCATTTATGATTTCTGTGCCAGATGCAGATTTGTTACCTAAAACACCTTTGCATCCGGTCTGTGTGATAAATTCCTTTATTATTGTATCAGGAAACCCATTTGGATAACAAGGGAAATTCTGTTTTAAATGTCTTCCCATAATCTCCCAATGTCCAGAAGTGCTATCCTTGCCAAGAGCTAATTCTTTTGCTTTTCCCCAACTACCAATGGCATCACTATTTTGAGCCACGCCAGTTATGCTTGTAATATTTCCTAATCCAAGTTTTTGTAAATTAGGTAAGTTCAATCCGCCGACTGCTTTTGCTGTATTAGCAATAGTGTTACTTCCCTGATCAGAAAATAAATAAGCATCTGGAAGCTCTCCAACGCCTACTCCATCTAATATTATTAAAACAACTTTCTTATCCAAATGGAACCTCCTATGAATAAATAGATTACACAATATATTATAATTGCTAAAAAAAAGATAATGCATTTTAATAAAGTAAAAAATAATAATCTTTGTCAAATATTTAGTATTAATGCTATAATTATTTTATGCCTACGGTATTTTTTCACAGAAACTCGACTCGGGTTCTTTGAACTCGAGTCGAGTTTCACGGTTAGGAGTAATATATTTGTAAAAAACAATGACAAGAAAAATATAGAACTCCATAGGAGTGACATATTTATATTGTCAATGGCTAGCCCTGTATTAAATTGTATTCAATTTGAGATGCTTTAT
>QMNM01000031.1 GCA_003647765.1 Candidatus Cloacimonadota bacterium | reverse complement strand
GAGAGCTGTGATCATTATAATCGATTTGATAAAGACTTTGAATTGTTAGGAAGTTTAAATCTAAATGCACATCGAACTGGTATAGAGTGGAGTAGGATTTTTCTATTGGGGATCTATGGATAATTGGGAGTGGGCAGAAGGTTTTGAACCAAGATTTGGTCTGATTGGATTTGATTATAAAACAAAAGAGAGAGCAGTTAGAGATTCTGCTAAACATGCTGGAGCTAGAGAAGTGTATTTGGTATCAGAACCGATAGCAGCCGCTATTGGCACTGATTTGCCGGTAAATGAGCCGTGTGGGAATATGATAATTGACATTGGAGGTGGCACAACAGAGGTAGCTATTATATCTCTATCTCATATAGTAGAGCATAACTCCATTCGTGTAGGTGGAGATGAGATGGATTCTGCAATAATAAACTACCTTCGTAAGAAATATAATCTCTATATCGGAGAACAGACAGCAGAACATATAAAAATCCAGATAGGATCTGCTTATCCATTAGAGAAAGAATTATCAATGAAAGTAAAAGGACGAAATTTGGTAACTGGATTTCCTGTAACAGTTGAAGTAAAATCAGAAGAGATACGAGATGCTTTATCAGAAACGATAATGACAATTATTGATGCTGTTAAATGGCTGCTTGAAAGCACTGCACCAGAGCTAGCTGCTGATATAGCAGATAATGGAATAGTTCTTACTGGCGGAGCATGTCAAACAAGAGGCCTTGACCAAAAATTAAGAGATACTACTGACTTGCCTGTTAATATCGTCAACAATCCTTTAACTTCTGTTGTCTTGGGCAGTGGAAAAATTTTAGATAATCTTAATTATTATGCACCTGTATTGATGAAATCGTAAGAATGCGTAGGGCGTAATGCGTAAATTCACCACAGAGACACAAAGATTATTTAAAATAACTTGTTTATCCTTGTCATAAATTATCCTCTGTGCCATGTGTGTTTCTGTGGCAATAAGACGAAGTTATGTTTGTGTATATTAAAAAACTTAATGAAAAGGCATACATACCTACTAAAATGACAACTCATTCTGCTGGCTATGATATATATGCATGTATAAATCAAGATGTTGTTCTCTCGCCAAACAATTTTGCACTCATTGCCACTGGTTTTTCTATTGCTTTACCAGTTGGCTATGAGGCACAAATTAGACCTCGTTCTGGTTTGGCATTACATCATCAAATAGGAATACTCAACTCACCAGGCACTATTGACGCTGATTATCGTGGAGAAGTGAAGGTTATACTTTTTAATTTTGGTAAGAAAGATTTTATTGTGAAAAATGGAATGCGTATTGCTCAAATGATTATCAATAAAATAGAAGATGTAGAATTTATTGCAGTGAAAGAATTGCCTGAAACAAAGCGTAATGATGGTGGATTTGGACATACAAAGATATAATACAAAATGAGAAATATGTCAGTTAAGAATGTTGTAAATAATAATGTTGAGGCTTACTTTACAGACCAGTCAATTAAGAAGGATTGTGGTATTTTTTTTACTCCAGAATGGATTATAGATTTTATGACTGGGCTAATCAACTATGATAAATATACGGATAAAGCGGAAACTATAATTTTAGAACCTGCTTGTGGATTGATACAGTTTTTAAGTGGGATAAAAAGAAGTAATCCTAAATTTTTCAATAAAAGCAAAAAGTATGGTATTGAAATAAATAAGGAAATTGTAGATGCTCTAAAAAATAATGGATTAGTTAGCGAAGTAGAGATTTAGATAGCCATGAACAAAGTTCTGTTTTGTCTACAATTGGTAAAATATACTTAAATGGAAGGAAATGAATTATGAAAATATATACTGCTGTTGTTGAAAAATGTCCAGATACTAACTTGTATGTAGGGTATGTTCCAGGATTTCCAGGCGCACATTCTCAAGGAAAAACGCTCGATGAATTACATAATAACTTAATAGAAGTAATCCAGATGTTAATGGAAGAAGGTGAACCATATTTAGAGGCTGAATTTGTAGGAACACAAAACATTGCGGTTGAGGCATAATGAGTAAATATCCTGTATTAAAACCAAGAGAAGTTGTAAAGATTCTCAATTCATTAGGTTTTCAAGAAGTTCGCCAGAAAGGTTCACACAAGCAATTTCGTCATAATGACGGTCGAGGAACAACAGTTCCATTTCATAAAGGTAGGGATATTTCACCTATCTTATTGCGTCAAATAGCAAAAGATATTAGCTTATCAGTAGAAGAATTCTTAAAGCATCTATAATGGCTATCTAACCCTCGTTATACATAAAAATTATCTACATTATGGATAAAGACAAGATTACTTACGATGAAATATTAAAATGGTAAAAGTTACACAATTCAATACCAATTAATAGCACACCGATGACACTGATTACACTGATTTTCACTGATTAATTTTTTAATTTTTATCTGTGTATATCTGCGTCATCTGTGGAATATGTGTTCTATAAAAGGTAGGAAAATGGACGAACTAAAATTTCACCAGATGACGAATGAAGAGCTGAAAAATCTAATTATCAGATTAAAAAAGGAAAAAAATGCTGTTGTATTAGTTCATAATTATCAATTTTTAGAAGTTCAGGATATTGCGGACTATATTGGTGATTCTTTAGATTTATCACAAAAAGCAGAGCAAACAGATGCGGATATAATACTTTTTTGCGGTGTTAAATTTATGGCTGAAACTGCAAAGATTCTCAGCCCAGAGAAAAAGGTGCTACTTTCACATAAGGATGCTGGTTGTCCAATGGCTGAAATGATTACTGCTAATGAACTTAAAAAATTGAAAAACCAATATGGAAGTAACAGAAAAGTCGTTTGTTATGTCAACTCCACAGCAGAAGTGAAAGCAGAAAGTGATATATGTTGCACCTCTGCTAATGCAGTAAAAATTGTAAATTCATTTCCCAAAGACCAGAAATTCATTTTTGTCCCGGATAAAAATCTTGGCTCATACACAGCAATGAAAACAGGTAGAGATATTTTGCTTTGGAATGGATATTGCATTGTTCACGATATTATAACATTGGAAGATGTTAATCTTGCTCGTCAGAAATATCCTGACTATTCTCTGATTGTGCATCCAGAATGCAAGCCAGAAGTTTATAATGCCGCAGACGCAGTTGGTTCAACAAAACAAATTGAGGATTATGTGGACACGCATGATAAAGTGATTATTGGCACTGAGATTGGTATGTATCATAAATTACAACATAAATATCCACAGAAACAATTGACGCCTTTAAGTAAAAAAATGGTGTGTCAAAATATGAAAAAAACCAAATTGGTAGATGTTGCAATGACGCTATATTATGAACAAAATGAAGTAATTGTGCCAGAAAGAATAGCCAAAAAAGCTTATCAAGCAGTGGACAGAATGCTGAAATTATCCCAATAATCATACTTCGCTAAAACTTTGTAATTAGCCACAAAATTTCACAAAAAAACACAAAAAGATATCAACCGATGGCAAGCCAATGGACCAATGGCTAATGAACAATAATTTTTTAACCTGTGATGACTTACAATATAAAGGCCTCAAATTATGGCAGTCAAAATTTGGATATAGAAGCAGTCAGGATGCTCTTTTTTTGCTTAATTTTGCATTAGAGAAAATCAGTGTCAGGCGACATATAAAAGATGTAATTGAATTAGGAATTGGCTCTGGTATTATCTCAATGCTTTTAGCCGCAAAGATTCCATATATCAAAATTACTGCGATAGAAATACAAGATTCTTTATTAGAACTTTCAAAGAAAAATATCAGTCAATTACCTGATACAATTAAACAACGCATCCTTTTAAGGCACATTGACATTAGAAATATCCCTAACAAAATGATACCCCAAAAATACGATTTACTTATTACGAATCCACCTTATTATAAAATAGGAACTGGACGATTAAGTCCGTCAATGGAAAAACGAATTGCCAAATATGAGATAAAATGCAATTTAATTGATATAATCTCTGCTTCACAATTTCTATTAAAAAAGCATTGCATCGCTCTTATTATCTATCCAAAAGAACGACTTTCTGAATTCAGACAGGAATTAAGAAGATTCACTTTTGAAAAGGCAACATATCATCTTTATCATAATAAAAATGGAAGAATAGATACTATCAAATCAGATGAAGAATATAAAGATGAATTTCATCTTTTCATAGCAGAATTAGAAAAATAATCGCTTGATAGAGTCAAGCACTCCAAAAGAAATTAAGAATAATAAAGAAAGTATGGTGGTTGATAGTTGGAAATTGATAGGAAGTATAATTGTAAATTTTCTATAATAATATGTCATTTTAAATCTCTTCTTGTGATCTTGTTTTCTTGTTTATTCGTTCGTATTGCTAATGCTCAGAATGAGAAAGAAAATCCTACTGGATTGGCTGACACCACTTATGTTATTGATTCTCTTAATTACGTAGCTGACAGTATAGTATATAACTTGAAGAAAGAACAGATAAGATTGCTAAATAATGCCCAGATTAACTATAAAAACTCATATATTAGTTCTGACTCTATTATCATCAATATGAAAGAGAGTACTGCTTATGCAAGTGGCAATATTGAGTTAAAGGATGCTGAGCAGATTATTTATGGTAATGGTGTATTTTATGATTTTGAGAGCGAGCAAGGCCTGATATTGAGTGGTAGGACAAAATTTGAAAAGGGATTTTATTTTGGGCAGAGAATACGAAAAGTTGGACCAAAGATATTTGATATTGATAATGCAGCTTTTACTACCTGTGATAATGTGAATCCACATTATGAAATCCGTAGTATTAGATTGCGTCTATATGTAGGTGATAAAATCGTGGCTAAGCCTATTGTCCTGTATGTGAATCATTTTCCTATTTTTGCATTGCCTTTTGGGACTATATCTATAAAACGAGCAAGAGAATCTGGCTTTCTAATTCCAGAGCCGGGCTATAATAATCGTGAAGGAAAGTTCATCAAGAATATTGCTTATTATCAGACATTTGGTGAGTATGGCGATGCTACTTTATCATTTGATTATATGGAATATACTGGCTGGCAATTTATATTAGACACTCGGTATAAAACAAGATATACATTAAACGGCAATTTAACAAGTAAATTCATCCGCTATAATTTAGGTCCGTATGATTATCGCTATCATTGGCTGATTAGTGCTTTTCACAGGCAACGATTCTCCTGTACAAGTAATTTATCCATACGACTAAATTTTGTCAGTGACCAAACAGTGCGTCAAATCAGCGATGATAAGCAAGTGCGAATGGACAAAACTCTTACATCTTATCTATCTTATTCAAAGTCCTGGCGAGCTAGCTCATTTTCACTCACTATGGATTACAGAGAGGATTTAGATACAAGACATAAATCTCTAAAATTTCCATCCGCCTCTTTTATATTATCTTCAAGACCTGTGTATGAAATCGTTGCAAAGGCAACACAAGAGCCCAATTATAATATATTGCACTCTTGGTTGGGAAAGCTTTATTTCTCATACAGAAATAATATATTACATACTGCAACTATCAATGTAACATCTCCAACAGCTTCTCAATTTTTCTATCATAATAGCTATGACAAAGAGGGTAATATACTATCAAACCATCGCGAAGGTATTAAACATAATCTATCACTTTCTTATGTAGATAAAATCAAAGGATGGCTAAACTTATCACAAGCATTTAGATATAACGAAGTATGGTTAGACAAAGATAATAAGAGCATAAATCGTGGCTATGATTATAATACAAGTTCTTCGTTCTCTTTTTCCATATATGGAATTTTCTCTACTAATGTCGGTAGGTTAAAAGCATTACGACATATCATCTCACCAAATATTAGTTTCTTTTATGCACCGGACTTTTCCAACATTAACAAGGATATAGATAATTTTTCTGGCATTAGCATCAGTAAATCAAAGCGTTCTAAAAGAATGTCCATCTCTATAAACAATAAATTGCAGGCAAAACTATCAACAAAAGAAGGAAAGCTGAAAAGATTAAATCAATTGCTTACAATTTCGTCTTCTACTGGATATGACTTTGAGAAAACGGGAA
The DNA here is from genome assembly GCA_003647765.1 of Candidatus Cloacimonadota bacterium. Classification (GTDB taxonomy): domain Bacteria; phylum Cloacimonadota; class Cloacimonadia; order JGIOTU-2; family B8-G9; genus B8-G9. The sequence goes on along the minus strand of QMNM01000031.1, from coordinate 3,773 downwards.
AACACTTTTCTGATATATCGCATTCATTAAGAATAAATCCAGGGAAATTAAGTTTAAAATCAACTAATATTACTTTATCTAATTCATTACGGTTAATACAAGATTTCTATTCATTGGAGCCGAAAAATTATTCACTCTCTGCCAAAATATCTTTAACAGGAAATTTATTTTATAATACTTATTTTCATCATCAAAAAGTTGATTTTCCTTGTTTCAAGAGTTCAAGAAATCAAGAGTTCAAGAAATCAAGAGTTCAAGAAATCAAGAAATCAAGAAATAATGAGAACCAGGAATCAGAAGGCAGAAGACAGAAGGCAGAAATACAGAATAGCCATGCTGAAACAAAACCAGAGAAAAAAAGATGGAATGTGTCTTCAAGTTTTAGTTATAATAAAAATAAGCAAACTGGTTATTATAGCTCAAATCTGCATAATAGTATTGAATTTAATCTTACCATGAATTGGAAAATTTCTTATTCTAATTATTATAACTTCAAAGAGAAGAGATTGGTTTCACAAAGTTTAAGAATTTATCGGGATTTACATTGTTGGTCTGCATCTTTATCTTGGGAAAAATCAGGTGATATTTGGTCATACAGATTCAAAATAAATGTTAAAGCTTTACCAAATGACATTATGTTTAGATTTTCTGATAGGAAAAAGTATTATGATTAAAAAAGCAGTATTTATAGACCGTGACGGCACAATCAATGTAGATAAAGGATATATCAATCATGAAGACCTGTTTGAACTTATACCCTCTGTAGCCCAAGCCATTAGACAATTAAATAAAAACAATTTTCTTGTATTTATTGTATCCAATCAATCAGGTTTAGCAAGAGGATTCTTTTCCCAAGAAGTTTTAGATAAGGTTCATCAAAGAATGAACAGGTTATTATCACAAAAAAATGCGCATTACGATGCTCTTTATTATTGCCCACATCATCCTGATGGAATGATAGAGGAATTCAGAAAAGATTGCGATTGTCGTAAACCAAAAACAGGTTTATTTAAAAAAGCATTAAAGGATTTTGATTTTGATATTAAGAACAGTTTTATGGTTGGAGATAAGCCATCAGATATTGAGTTTGGTAAAAGATGTGGATTAAAGACAATAATGGTGCTTACTGGCTATGGTAAAGGTGAATTTATTTATAGACGGCATAACTGGAAGGTCAAACCAGATTATATTGCAGATGATTTATTAAGTGCTGTGGAATTGATATTATTTCTGACAAAATAAACCCATTTTTTAATTTCTAAATCCTAATTTCAAATTTCAAATTTTATCTCGTTGTAATGGTGCTTTATTTGTGAAAATACAGGATTACAGATTCTGTAAAATCAAGTGTGGGCAATAAAAAATTATTGACAGGAATTCTTATGTAAGATTTATTTTTAGAGCATTATTTATTAGCGAAAGGAATAGCTTTATGAAAATATTAGTTACAGGTGGTGCTGGTTTTATTGGTTCTCATATTGTAGATAGATACTTAAAAGAAGATAATGAGGTTATTATTGTTGATAATTTATCCACAGGGAGCTTGGCTAATGTAAATCCAGATGCAAAATTTTATCTAATTGACATCCGTGCTTCAGAATTAGGAAAGATTATTGAAATAGAAAAACCTGATATAGTTAATCATCATGCCGCACAAATTAGTGTCCCTCTTTCTATCAAAGACCCTATATCAGATGCAGATATAAATATTATTGGCTTATTAAATGTTCTTCAAGAATGCGTAAAGTACAATGTTAAAAAGGTAATTTTCAGTTCTACTGGCGGTGCAATATACGGTGAAGCAGAAGAATATCCTACTTCAGAAAATTATGTTCCGAAACCTATCTCTCCGTATGCTATCAATAAATTAAGTTCTGAAAAATATCTATACTATTATTATAAGCAATTCGGACTTAATTACACTGTGTTAAGATATGCTAATGTATATGGTCCTCGGCAGATTCCTTGTGGTGAAGCAGGAGTGGTCTCTATATTTATTGAGAATCTATTAGCAAATAAGCAGTCATATATTTATACATATAATGGAGAGCCAGAAGGTATGATACGAGATTATGTGTATGTAAAAGATGTAGCAGAAGCAAATGTAATCGCTTTAGAAAAAGGTAATAACGAAATAATTAACATTGGCACGAATAAAGAGACCAAAACTAAAAATCTGTATGAGATTATTTATACGCAATTGAATGGACAGATTGCCAGAAAATCTAACATGATAGAACCTATTATGGCTTCAGCAAGACCAGGGGATGTTCATAAAAGCTGTTTGAATATAGACAAAGCAAAAGAAATTCTATTATGGACACCAAAATATTCTCTATTAGATGGAATAAAAGAAACAATTGACTATTTTAGAGAATAGCAAGTTATAGTCAGTGCAGTGTCTTTAAGAATTCAAAATTACATAAATTTTGGACTATTGAGCCACTTACTGATTGCTACCAAAATGTAATAGTAGTGTTTCTCCGTGGCTGTGGATTCTTGTTTTTTCGTGTAATTTCGTGGCTAAAAAGTTTGATAATACAAAATTTATTGGAGGAAGTATAATGAAACGCAAAATATGTGTTATGGTCTTATTTCTAATATTGTTATCTTATGTAATAGTCAATGCTGTTCCATTTACGACTATGGGCTTTATGAAAGTTCCGGATGCTTATGTGTTGCCGAAAAACATTATAAAAATCTCTACTTCTGCATATATTTATAACGACCAAAATGATGAGTATGCAAAAACCCTGCCTGATGAGATGCAGTTCACTCCGGCTTTTAATCTGAATTTTGGGGTTATGGACATCGCGGAAATCGGCTTTGTTTATAATCTACTGCCAACCATTGATGATACAGTTAAGTGGCCAAATGATAAAATAACAAAAGATATTTATTATGCCAATATCAAGTTGAATTTTCTTAAAGAAACTGGTAAATATCCTTCTATTTCTATTGGTGTGGAAAATCTATTTGCTGACAAGAATATTGATGATATTTATAAAGACAAATTTGATTCTAATGATGATCAGACTTATAATCATGATATAGATGATTATAAAGCAAATTCTTTTTATTTGGCTATATCAAAATCGCTGCTTTTAAGGGGTATACCTTTTGCAGATTATATGGAAATGTATTGGACATTAGGTATTGGGCTTAATAGATTTGTAGGGCAATCTGGCGTAGGAAAAACTATGAATGGTATATTTGGCAGTATGGAAAGCAAATTATCCAAATCTATCTCTCTTGTTTTAGAGGATGATGGCTATAATGTTAATTTTGGAATTAAATATGAGATAGAAAAATTTAGCGGTATGTTAGGAATTTACAGAATAAATGAATTACATTTTAATCCACATCCGCGTGTTGCATTTGGTATTCAGTATAATTTTGATTTGCTATCTAACAAGAAATATTCAGATAGAAGGCCAACTTTTTCTCAAATTGATAAAGAGGCACCAGAAACAACTGTGATTATAAATAGACCATTAACAGAGGAAAGTGGTGGAATTGATACAGAGAATCCTCTGGAAGATAACTTGATAAAGATCAGAGAAAAAAGATATAAAGCAGAAGCAATAATTAAAGAAATAGAAGACACATTAAAATAGTATTATTATATACTACTCTACTTTGTCAACTTAGGGTGCGACCGTGTAAATACTGATGCTGAGTCAATAAATTTACAAAAATAGAATTTGATTTTGTATTTTTGATTATAGTAATGTGGTGTTAATTAAGCACTTATAAGTTAATATAGTTTATAG
>QMNM01000030.1 GCA_003647765.1 Candidatus Cloacimonadota bacterium | reverse complement strand
TTCCTCATCAAACAAGGACCTTAGAAGGTCGTTTTACTTTTGCATAACTCATTTTTAATCGTGAACTTGCAGACGCGAACTTATACGAACTATGCGAACTTACGCGAACTTTTTTATCCTTTTTATAAATTCTTTTGCGATGAGTTTGTAAAGTCGGCGTTTGGTTCGCGTTTAATCTCTATATAATTAGCACTACTGCATAAGCAGCGATTCCTTGTTCATTACCAGAAATTCCTAATCCCTCTTCTGTGGTCGCTTTTATAGATACATCCTCCTGATTTATCTGTAAAATACTGGCTATATTTGTTTTCATAGATGGAATATATTTTTTGATATGCGGCCGTTCTGCTACAATTGTAGAATCAATATTTATAATATGATATCCTTTCTCTTTTAACAAGTGAAAAACTTTTTTCAATAAGGTCAAACTACTAATTCCAACGTATTGTTCTTTATTATTCGGAAAATGCTCACCTATATCGCCTAAATTAGCTGCACCTAATATAGCATCTATAATAGAATGAACCAGCACATCAGCATCAGAATGTCCTAAAAGTCCCTTTTCAAAAGGAATTTCAACACCGCCTAAAATTAACTTGCGGTTCTTAACTAAACGATGAACATCATAACCAAAACCTATTCTCATTTTTTCTTTAATCCGACACTGAAAAACACTGATAAATTAGCCACAGAAACACAGAGTAAAATTTAAGGACACGGAGTAATTTTAATTTCTTATCAGTGATATTTATCATTAGAAATTTGGATTTTGAAATTTTATTAGACATTTGTAATTAGTTATTTTTAATTTCTTATCTGTGTGCTATTCTTTCCTAATCCACTGTGATTGATTTTGATACATTTTTTGGCACATCTGGATGTACACCATGGCACGGCACTTTAATACGATTAAGATACTTCATCTTTTTAATGCTCATTTTAAGAGCCAATAATTGTAATACTACTATACTTGAAAAAGTCGTTAATAAAGTATCATCTGTTTTAGGCAGTTCAATATATCCCCATTTATAATCAGAATCTTCAGATGGTGAAGTAGAAGCATTTAACATCAATTTCTCATTCTGTTCAGCAATTACAAATGTATTTGTTCCCCTAATTTTATGCGTATTTATCTGGGAAATGGTCAATCTTACATCTCTATCCTCTGGGCCTGTAATATAAATAAGAGGGTAATTTCTGTATAATGCACCAAAGAAATCAAATCTTTCCATAGCATCATTAAATATACGCATTGAATGCGGAAGTAAATTGAATGGCTTAACCTGTGTAAAGATATAATCGGAGATTGCCTTAATAATCTTTTCCATATCTTCTACAGTAACAACATTGTCCTTGTCCGCTTCTTGATATACAAAATCAATAATATTATTAAACCTTTTCATCATTGATTCAATATTCCATATTCCAAATACTGTATTCTTTCCAAGAATGGTATTTGGACCGTGTTTAAATTCTGCACCTTCACCGCCTTGTGTATGATTAAGCACTGTCTCTCTAACTTTTAATGCACCTTCTTGTGCAATTGCACTTAATTTTGTAGCCAAAATATGCATACTTGGTTCTAAAAATAATTGCTCAGCAACATATTCTATTTGCGGTTGAGTTGTACTTATTGTCTCTTCTATAAGTTTTGGTATATAATCAAGGGTTTCCTTACGAATTAAAATCTGATGCCTTAATTTTTCTATTTCTTTTTTACTAGTTGAATTCTTATCTAAATATTTAAGCCGCATTTCAGCAGTGCGTATAGCTAGATAATAAAGTAAAGTTATTTGATTGATGTAACTCTTTGTTGCTGGCACTGCAATTTCTGGACCGCATTTTATAGGTAGCCATACATCACTCTTTTCTTGTGCAAGAGTAGAATTTACATTATTCACTATAGCAATTTTTTTTATATTTTTACCTAAACTTTCTACATCATTGAAAATATCAATTAAATCCTTTGTCTCACCACTTTGACTGACACCAATTAAAACATCATTATTCCGCATAGATTTTGAGTACTGTCCACGAAAATCACCTGGCAATATAGGAATAATCTCTACACTTGCAATCTCATTAAAAAAGATAGAACCTGTCTTTGCCGCATGAAATGAAGTGCCACAACACGCAGTATAAATACTAGCTCCATTAGTCCATGCATTATAAATAATATCTAAAAATTTATCCACATTGTCATTAAACTGTTTAATCTCATTTTGTTCACTAATAGCATCCAGAATCTTTGCCAAAAGCAGTGCCTTTGCATCTAATCTCTTCTCTATAATGTCTAAATAAATATTAGCATCATCCGAATAAAAATCCTTTTTACTAAAAGAAACCTCACTATCACCATATAGTTGGAGTTTAGTTAGATGCGGTATTTTTTTTAAACAATCGTTCTTTATATTAGTAAAGCTTTTATCGGATATTAAGCTATAAAAAATTTTTTGTTGCTCTTGTAATCTATTACTAGCAAGAATGTTATGGACTGCTTTTTGATAATTGGATAATTGATTATGTTGCGTTAGGATAGAAATTATTTTTTTACCGTGTTCATTATCATTTTTAAAGAATGTAATCAACTTCTGACTGCTCTCTACTTCTGCGTAAATCTCTTGCTCCATAAAATATCTGAATGGTGGATTTAATTTTGTATCTTCTACGCGTAATTTGCTACGAACTGGCTGAACTTCAATTTTATTCCCTGCTTTAAATATCAGGTCTGGCTTTCCTTTTCTTTTTATTGCTAAATCCTTTTGAGCAAAAACCTGATAATATTTATGATTGTACTCTACGAATTGTCCTTCACTAATATTGATTAAAATTTTAGTATGTCTTAATACTGCTGTCAAATCAGAGGAAGCAAGTATAAAGTCGTTACCTGATTCATTATTACCAATACCAACATAAAGACTACTACCAGATTTAATTGCATACAACATTTCAGTTATAGGGTCAACAACTATTGCGGCAAATGAACCTTCAAGAATTTTTCCAGCTTTAACAATTGCTTTTCGCATTGCTTTTTTTCTTATCTCTTTTTTGCGGCTTTTTACAGAGCCAGCAAGTTCTGATAAATACATATCAAAGTAATGTTCAATTGTATGAACCAGTATCTCTCCATCATTGTCGCTAACGACCTTATGTCCTTCTTGAATAAGAAATGCTTTTAATTGGTTTGCATTTGTAATATTGCCATTATGCGCACCATAAATATGTATCTTACATTTTACATCGTGAGGTTGTGAATTTTCTTTTGTTACTGCACCAAAAGTAGCCCAACGTACTTGTCCACAGAATATTTTCCCAGATAATTTTGTAATGCCCAAAGTATGCACTAATTCAGAAGGAGCACCTACATCTTTTCTTATGGTAATATTACCATTTTCATCTTGTATAATAGCCCCTGTTGAATCATATCCACGATACTCTAAACTCTTCAAAAGCTGCGCTGCAATCTCTCCCATTTTGATATTTTGTTTAGCAAAAGCAAGTCCAAGCACACCACATCCTATACCAATAACTGGAATTCTAATTTCAAAATCAGGAACTTTCTGTAAAATTTTTAGAAAAATACTTTTCACTATAATCTCCTCTTGTTTAAACAACATTAGAAGGTCGTTCTACTTTGTCCTCTTATCATTTAAACTATTGATAAAATTCCTTTAAAACTTAAATAAAAAATCATTGCTCCTATAGAATTGCCAATAGTAACTAATAGCATGGTTTCTTTAAATTTTAGATGTAGAATATAGGATAAAATCGTTCCTGTCCAAATGCCTCCTGAAAGAGGTATAGCAGTAATTCCTACAACTGCTAATTTTCCAAAATTAACTATAAATAAGTTAAGATATTTATTTTTCTCAAACTTCTCTTTTTTCATTATCATTTTTTGGTGTAGTAAATTCAACAATTTTATATTACTACTTGAAATATGTAATAACCGATAAATAAATGGTGTTAAGCTTATGTCTGTTATAATTACGAATATAGTTATGAACCATAATGGATAGCCATAAGCTATGCCCATAGGATATACTGCTTTTTTCCCTAAAATATACTGTGCTATTGTAAATGAGAAAATTTTACCTATCATTCCAAAGGCAGATCCGTTCAGGATTTCTGATAATAACAGTTTATTCAATATTTGCAATTCCTTATTTCTATTCCACCCATAATAGCAGTGCAGTGTAATATTAGTTTATTTTGACTCTCTAATGTCAGAATATTTTCTCTTTTGTTTTCAATTGTACCAAGTATTGGTGTGGCTTTTACTACTATATTCCAGTCCTTTGGAACTTTTATGTCAATTGCACCGAAAATTGCTGTAAGTGAGAGATGATGTTCACCAGAAGATATTTTTGCAGTATGGAAATTTAAATCAGTACCACCCATTATTGTAATAGCAGTGCCGCCTTTGAAATTCTGGGAACTTATTTTTCTATCAGCACCACCCAATATAACAAAAGTGTCAATATATTCCAAATTTTCATCAGGAGATCTATTTCTATTACTTCTTCTGGCTATCATTCTTATGCCAATGAGAATCAAGACGACTGGCCAATATCTCCAAATCTCTCTCCAACTAAAATAATCAAGTTTGAGTAATTGTAAGATTAGACCAATCACAATGAAAGTAATTGGCGTATTAATCGTTCTGAACTTAGAAGAGATGAGTTGGAATACACCAAATATAACTAATAATAAAGGCCAATATTGGTGTAAATAATATCTAAAATTAATAATGTCTAAATTCGAAAGTAAGAATATAATTCCAATAATGATTAGAATCAACGCACTATTTGGAAAATGCTTATGCTTATAATGACGAAGTTCATCCATTATTCTTTACCTCCTTCAAATTCTTTGAAAAATTGTAATATGGCTATTGATTGTCAAATTTTCTTTATTCTATGATAAACAAAATGAGTGAACGAGTGAAGACGAGATCGCAGAGATATTGATAAATCGGTTCACAATGACAGAAAAATTTTATTAAATTTCTATTAAATTTCATTGACAAATAAAAATATGGGGGATTATTTTTAATTCATAAATATTTGACACCAATTTTGTAAAATCCGATAACCTCCACTTGTAAATCTAAATCGGAATTTTACAAAGTTCTGAAATCAAGAAAGAGAGAATATATTTATGAAAAAAATATCCTTTACTAATCAGCATATTAGGACAATAATTTTTCTGTTTGTTATATTATTGATGACCGCCTCTATTGTTGAAGCAGAAAATTTTAGATTGCCAGAAATTAGTATGAAGTCGTATTTACCTACTTATCGAGATTCCATTCCTATGATTATTGTTTGGGACCCTACCGGTTATTCTAATGCTGATTTATTAATCAATTCTATTCAATCAATGTGTCCTGATAGTGTATATCACACTGATGACATTATGGAATGTTCACTTACAGAACAGGTTACAGCAATATTTTGCTTATTTGGAATTTATCCTAATAATTATATTTGTATAGACAGTAGTGCGTCTGCATTGGCTATTGAGGAATATCTGCAAAATGGTGGCTCTGTGTATATTGAAGGTGGTGATGTCTGGTATTGGGATCCTTTATATAATAATGGCTATGACTTTGGGACTTTATTCCACATAGAAGGAATCAGTGAAGGCACAGGGGATTTAGACACAGTAACAGGGCTTGTTTTCTTAAATGGAATGAATTGGACATATCAAGGAGATAATAATTATATTGGACATATTGAGCCATATCCAGATGCGGATCTAATCTTTAAGGCAAATAATAATGCCTATGGTTGTGGAATTGCATATAACTCTGGTGTGTATAATACTATTGGCACTTCTTTTCAAATTACTGGACTTACAGAACCTTCTAATTCTCTTGATGATGCAATACAAGGAATACTTAACTTTTTTAATCTATATACACCAAAAGGATCTATTAGAGGAATAGTTACTCTGGATACTTTAAGTACTGGAAATGTTACAAATGTACAAGTATCTGCTGGTAATCAAATTGTTCATCCAGACCTCTGGGGATGTTACAATATATCTATTTTTCCAGGTATATATGATGTAACAGCATCATTATCAGGATATTATCCACAGACAATTGAAGATGTGATTGTAATTGCTGATTCTACAACTGATAACATTGATTTTTATCTGCAATCAATACCAACCACAGAAGTGTGTGGAACTGTCATTTGCACTGATGGAACATATCCATTAAATACGCAAATAACTTTACAAAATGACGAGTTCTCATATACTACTTATATTACAGATACGACAGGTTACTACACTATTTCGGATGTGTATTATGGTGAATATACTGGCACTGCATTTCTTGATGGCTATTTTGTCAGCTATTGGAGTGGGACTATTGATAGTGTAAATAATATAATTGATTTTACATTAATTCCTACTGAACCAGGTGGAGAAGTAGAACTTCATTATGATAGTGAAAATGCAAATTCTATTGGAGGTCCAACAAGTTTCCAATGTGCTGTCCGATTTACTCCAGACGAGCTTGAATTTTATTATGGTGAGTATTTGAGCAAGATAAAATTCTGGATTTCGTCAGTTGAAAGATTATCAGTAAGAATAAGAGTATGGGAAGGTGGTTCTCTGGAACAAGGTCCTGGTACACTCATATATGACACTTATATTGGCGATAATTTCAATTATAATGATTGGACAGTTCATGAATTAAATAATCCAATTGCATTGTTAGAAAATGAGGAATATTGGATAGGATATTCTTTAAGTGGTTGTACAGGATTTCCAGCTGGTTGTGATGACGGTCCTATGATGCCAGACAAAGGTGCATGGATATATGCAGGAACTCAATGGATGTTATTATCAGAACTTAATCCTTCACTTAATTATAATTGGAATATAAGAGCAATTATCAAAAGCAATAATGGAGGATTTTATCTTAATGAAGATTGGAATTGGATTTCATTTAACCTACATCCTGATGATACTTCAATAAATTCTGTTTTTGCTTCTCTCTTGCCTGACAAAATTCTACAAGTAAAGAACCAAACACAATCTGCGACTAATACAAGTGGAATATTTGTCGGTAATTTAACTGATATATCTATTGGAGAAGCTTATTTAGTTAAAATGGATACTTCGTCTATATTCTCTATAAATGGCATGCCTATTGACTATGAAAACACTCCAATTATTTTAGTTCAGGATTGGAATTGGATTGGCTATCTTCCACCAGTAGCAACAGATTTGACAACAGCTCTATCTTGTATTGAAGATAATGTTCATCAAATTAAGAATCAAACCCAATCTGCAACTTGGTATGGTGTTTGGGTCGGTAATTTAACTACAATGGAACCAGGTACTGGATATAAATTGAATATGAATGCACCAGATACATTGATTTATCAAATTGATAAATGTAAATACATAAGAGAAGAACATTTTGAGTATAATCCAATGAGTTGGAATGTAATGTCAGGCACACAATACAATATGGTGGTTATTGCTAATATTGAAGGCGAAGAGCGTAATGCGAAGGGCGTAATGCGTGATGCGAAGAGCGTATGGCGAATTGGAGTATTTGATGATGATGGGAATTGTCGTTCTGTTGGCATAAGGGAGACCGTCAATAACAAAGAATTTTTATATTTCACAGTTGTTGGTAATGAAAATGGAACTAATTTGCACTTCAAAGTATATGACTCAAATTCGTCTGATATATATGAATGTACAGAGAAATTTACATTTATGAATGATATTACTATTGGTAGTCCAGAAGAGCCAATGTCTCTTAATATTAAGAGCTCCGAACTAAACCTTCCAAAAATTTACAAATTATGCCAAAATTATCCTAATCCATTCAACCCTACAACTACAATTAAATATCAACTTCCAGAAGAGACAAAAGTGAAAATCACCATCTATAATATTCTTGGACAAAATGTCAGGACACTGGTTGACACAAAGCAGAATGCTGGTTATCATAATATAGTATGGAATGGAATGGACAATAATAATAGACCACTTGCGAGCGGAATCTATTTCTATAAATTACAAGTGCATAATCAATCCTTTGTTAAGAAATGTATCTTACTGAAATAAAAAAAGATTAGAAAGATTGAAAGATTGAAAGATTGAAAGATTAGAAAGATTGAAAGATTAGAAAGATTATGTGTTTTTCTGGCTAAATCTAACAAGTAAGAGAAATTTGGGCAAACATGTCTATTAAAAAAAGAAGAAAGTTTCACTCTGTATTCAAAAGAAATGACAGAATATCTATTTTTATAAGTTTACTATTTATTTTCATTATTATGTTTCTGATTGTTTTCCTAATAAATAAATCAAAGGAACAATCTCCAGATGAGGAAATAAGAACCACTTTATCTACTGATGAAAGCAAAAAACAAAATTCCAAAGAAATAGCGAAATTAGATGTAAGAAGTGCGATAGATTCTGCACTTAAACTATTGGAAGTGCCAAACAAATTTGTTAGCACATATCATAAAGAGAAAGAAATAGTAAAATACATCACTATTAACAGTAAGATAGTAAGTTTGACAATTGCTAATATTACTATTACTGATTTAGTCAAAAAAGCAGGCGCAAATGTTATTTCTGTAAAGGAGAATAATGATGGAACTTATATTTTGATGGAAATTTATGACCCTCAAACTAAAAAGACATTCTTTATTAAAATCATAAATGACTTAAAAAGTGCATATCCAGAAATTACGAAATTAGCGATTATCATTGATGATTTTGGCTATTTTTCTGGTGAGCTGTTAGATGAATTTTTAGCATTAGATAAAAATATCACATTTTCAATTCTTCCTGGCAGTCCTTATAGTAAAGAGGTTGAGACCAAAGCAATTGCATCTGGGCACGAATGTTTAATACATATTCCTATGGAACCACAGGGCTATCCTAATGTAAATCCTGGTGAGAATGCTATTTTGATGAAAATGACAGAAAAGGAGATAAAAAGAAGAGTAGAATCATTTGTGCAGGAACTTCCGCATTGTATAGGTGCTAATAATCATATGGGGTCTATTGTAACTCAATATAAAAATAAAATAACGCCTGTGTTGGAAGTCATCCAAAAGCATAATCTTTTTTTTGTGGATAGTAAAACTACAAATAAAACTATTGCTTATAGGACTGCTAAAAATATGAATATTCCTGCTGGTTTGAATGATATATTTTTGGATACTGGCAAAAAGAACAATATTATAGACCAAAAGTATAGACAGATAATTCGTCTTGCAAAGTATAATAGGCAAATTATTGCTATTTCTCATTGCCATAAAGAGCAATTAGAAAAATTGAAAAAATTACTCTCTATGCTTCCAGACAATATTAAATTGGTTCCAATTTCAGAAATTGTTATACCAAAGAAATATATAATGTAATTATTGTAAAATTTACAACAGTCATTGCAGAAATGCCATACGCTTTACGCCTTATCTGTCGCATCTGAAAGGATTGAATTAAGTATAACACTTTTTTTCTTAATTTTTAGCAAAGACGCAAAATCACAGAAAGTCGTCTCTGGTTCTTTGAACTCAACATCTGATAATTTTTGTGTATTTTTTGTGTAATTTTGTGGCTATCCAGATAAATTAGCCACAGAGAACACAGAGTAATATTCAAGGACACATACTAATTTTACTTTGACAAGTTACAAAAGTGCGAGTTGGGTTCACCCACTTTTACTTCTTAAATGCCTTTTTCACCAAATCTTTCACCAATCCATTTTCTGCTTGATACGGCAAAGTTATCTGTCCTTTTCCTTCATTTTTCTTGTTCCATTCAACAGATACTGCGACTGCATTTTCATTTCTTGCCCATCCTCGTCTTGCAACTCCACACATCACATCCCAATCAAGTGCTGACCTTATCACCTCATCAACTCTCT
>QMNM01000029.1 GCA_003647765.1 Candidatus Cloacimonadota bacterium | reverse complement strand
GACATCGGAGCATATTACTTTGATCAGAATCAAACTGAAGTTGGAAATACATTGGTTCCACACTCAAGACTTATGTTATATCAGAATTATCCCAATCCATTTAACCCCAATACTACTATTCAATACTCAATTCCAAAAGACAGTAAAGTTGAATTAAAGATATATAACATCAAAGGAGAGTTGGTAAAAACAATTGTTAATGAACGAAAATCCATAGGTTATCATAAAGTCATTTGGGAAGGTAAGAATAATAATAACAGAGCTGTTTGTTCAGGCATATATTTTTATCGTCTGAAAGTAGATGATAAAGTGATAGATACGAAGAAATGTTTGCTTTTGAAATAATAAACTAACCCGACTTGAGTTCTTTGAACCCGAGTCGGGTTAGTGGACTAAATATTATGCCTAAAAAAAAATGGTTAATTTTTATATCTGCTGTCTTAATTATTTTATTTCTATTAGGATTATTCATATCAAAATCTCATCTTATTGATAAATATGTTAAGAATATTCTGACAAACAGTATTGGGAAGCAGCTAAATGCTGATATTGAAATTGGCTCTTTTATTTTAGATATAAAATTTATCCAGATTTCAGATATAAAAATATCAGAAAAAAATGACAGCTTCTACTTCTCTGCTAAACAAATATATATTGATTATAATCCCATTAAATTGCTTCTAAAAAACTTAAATTTTGTTGGGTCTATCAAGAAGTTTAGTGTATTCTCACCAGATATTAAAATTGATTTAGCCAAAATTACATTACCAAATAAGAAAAAAGGGGATAAAAAGGTTAACATTCTTGATAAACTTAAACCAAATATATATATTACTAATGGGAAATTACAAATTAAATGGAAAGATGAACATAACAACTTTTATCAAGAAATAGATAAAATTGACTGCATATCCGAAAGTATAAAGAATAAAATTACATTCCTATTTTCAGCAAAGCAAAGTAAAACAAATGGAACCATTTCTATTAAAGGAAGTTATGAGAATAAGAGAAATTACAATGCAATAGCCAATCTAAAAAATGTAGAAATACCAAAAGCAGTTTTTCAAAAGATTGAAATAGAAAAAGGCATTGTTGATGGCAATATTGAGATAAATAATAATCTTTTTATAGGTGATAGCTTTGTAAAAATTAGTAAATTACTGTGCAAAATAAATAAGCAAAATTTAGCATTAAATGATGTAAAATTATCCTGTCAAAACAGAGACATAATAATTGAAAAGGGAGAGATTGCTTTTTTAGATAATTTAGTAAATTGCAGTGGAAAAATCAAGAATGTCTTATCTTCACCAATCCAACCAGAAATTGATATAATCAGCAATAACTTTATATTAGATAATATTTTGCCAGAAATCACTGGGAAAATCAAATTCATTGTAAAAATCAGAGGTAATGTAAATAAGCCAAAGTTTGTACTCTTTGCTCATACTCCATCACTTCAATATAAAAATATAATCCTGAAAAATATAAAGCTAAATTCTACATTCGCTGAAAACAACCTGATATTTGACAATAGCCATTTCTTGCTGTTAAATAACAAAATTAAACTTAATGGAAATATAAATCTTGAACCAAACGATTTCAAAAACTCTTATTTAAATTTAACATTTAGAGCAAATAATTTCATTACAACTCATAAATTAGGTAAACTCTCAGGGAATATGATTGCAAAAATTACTGGCAAGTGGCGAGATTATCAAATAAAAGCTAATCTGTATAGTGCATCATTTATTAACGATTCATTCTATACGAAATTTAACTGCCACTTGAACTATTATCAACAAAACCTAAGTTTTTCTTTGTCTGATAATCAACCATCAACCATCAACCATCAACCATCAACTAATTATTTTCTCATTAGTGGCACAGTTAGGAATGTATTACATAACCCTAAATTATCTGTTGATATTAAAACAAACTCCTTTCCTATAGCAAACATTTACCATAAAGAAAGCAAACTATTAGCATATTACAACCCTGTTATTAACACAGATATTAATCTACATTATGAAGATTACTTGGAATGTAAAGGAGAGATAGATTTTGAGAATAATAGCAAAAGCAAAATTGATGGAAAATTACTATTAGCAATGCATTATTACCCTGAGGATCTGGTAGCCACAAAATTATCCAAAAAAATACAAAAAACAAAACATTGGCCAGATACAACTAAATCCAAATTTTCATTAAAAAGTGAACAATTAAGATTGGATGGTGAAGGATATTCTATTGATATTTTTGGACAGGAGACACAAAATCATTGGCAAGTGGAAACAGGAATAAATATGAAGAGCCTAATGCATAAAGAGAAGAGAGATAATGATATTTATTTAACAATGGAATTGCCTTCTTATCCGAGTAAAATTGGTAGCCACAAAATTTCAGGTAAAAATACAAAAAATAAAACATTTGAAGGCAATTTTCATGGAAAGTTAAATATAAATAATCTTTTGATTGGACAAATTCAGCGTGTTCTTCTTTTAGGTGGCAAACCAATGGATGGCTTTGTTAATGCTGATGTAGATTTCTCAAAAAAAGATAAGTTGCAAATACAAGGCAGATTGATTGCTACTCAGATGAAATATCAAAAAGTTGAAAACATTAATTCCAAGGTTCATTTCAAATTCTACAATGATGAATTTATGATTGATACTCTTACAGTTTATAATCCAACAGACGATATTATTGCTGGTTATGGTAAGGTCTCTTTACAAGACAGCTCTTTGCATCTTCATCTATGGAATAATGGCATAAGAATGGAAAATATTATTTCCAGTGGAGATATAACCGGAAAGATTGATTATGACTGTTTGGTAATAGGAAAAATTTCTGAGCCAACGCTTCTGTTCAATCTTTCTTGTGAAGACATAAAATTTGGCAAAATTTCTTTTGATAATGGCAAAATTAATATATTTCAAGATAGCAATTTTATTTACATTAGAGAAGCTTACTTACAGAAAGGAAAAGATAAATTAACATTAAAAGGAGAGTATGCGTATAATTTATTCAAAAAGGAATTTACAAATAAAAATAGCGATTTGATAGTATTTTATCAAGGCGATATGCTAAAAGAAATTTCTAATTATATTGGCTATTTGGAAACTGCAAGTAGTAAGACAGATATAAGATTAAAAATCAATTCGCCAAACAAAGAGATCAATATTGCAGAAGGGAAAATCAGGATAAAGAATGGTAAAATGAAAATTAAGAACCAACCCCAAGCAATCACTAAAATAGATGGAGATATTACAATACAAGATGGAAAGGTTTTTATAAAGAATATTTCGGGAAAAATGGGTGATGATAAAATATACATAACAAATCAGTTTGAATATCATAATAGACAAATAAAGACCGATTTTCTAAACTTTGGCACAATTTTAATCAGAACAGGTGAAAAAGGTATATCTGTTAATTATCCAGGATATTTGCTTAAAGATGGGATTATAAATGCTAAACTTACAGGTAGAGAGGATAAATATTTTAAGATTTTTGGTCCTATAGATAGTTTAACGCTTTATGGCAACATTTATTTTAAAAATGGAAATGGTATTTATCCGCCCAAAAAAATGAAAAAGAAGAAGGGGAGTCCTATACGAATTAATTTAGATTTAAATTTATTTTTCGCAAAGAACATCTGGTATTCTACTTATCCGATGAATATTAAAATAAATCCAGATTCATGGTTAAGTTTGAAAGGTAAAACTGGGGAAAAGATTTTGGTCAATGGATTTTTTTCGTCCTCTTTTGGTAGTATCTCTTTATTTGGAGAGCGGTTTCAAGTAGTTAAAGTGGAAATGAAAATTGACCAATACAGCAAACGACCTAAGATTATTGCTAATTTTGAAAAAAAGTTGCCAGACGGTACTACTATTTTTTTAGATATTTATTCTACCACTGAGAGCGTTGGACAGGATATACAAAAAACTGAGTATGGAAATTTCAAATTGGTTTTACGGACTGATAGTCCCAATAGTGAAACTACAGCCCAGATATTTTCTAAGATGCGTTATGGAAAGGATTTTGAGCAATTATCAGAAGAAGAAAAAAAATCACTATATCTTGATGAAGCAATTAAATTCGCAGGTCAAGGTATAGATAACAAATTGTTTAATCCATTACTTAATCCGGTTGAAACGAAACTTAGAAGATGGTTAGGACTGGATTTCTTTAAATTGAATACAGGTCTTGTTGAAAATATTATACTTAAAAGTGGTATTTTGTATTCTGAAGAAGATAAATACAAATCAATGGAACAAGAAAATCAGGATACTGAAATTTCTAGGATAAGCAAAGAAATTGTATTAAATAATTTATCATTAAGTATGGGAAAATATATTACTCACTCCTGGTATGTAAGTTATTCTGCATTATTACAAAAGGGATTAGAAGAAAATAATATAGAAAGATATGGAGTTATTCATCAGATTTTATTTCAATACGATCTACCATTAGGATTCAGAATGAGATATAAATATATATATTCACCAGAAGAAGAAAATGTACAGGAGATATCTTTACAAAAGACATTCAGATTTTAGAAATGAACCCTTTATCCATATCATAAGAAATGAGTAAAAAATGGGAAAAAAAGGAGAAAATATCTTTAATACTTCTTTAATTTTTAGTAGCGAATTTGATCAATTAAGACAAATCAAAGAAATTTTAAGCAATAAAAATCTTCCAAAAGATGATATAATCCGTCAATATCTTTTATTAGGCAAACAGTTTGAACAATTGTTAAAAAAAACGATTAAGCTTACGAAAATTGGCGATACATATCAGAAGAAATTACTTAAAGCTAATGAGTCAATACAAAAGCAAAATAAAGAATTGATTGAAATGCATAAACAATTAAAATTGATTGCCAGAACAGACCCTTTGACTGATTTATCAAATCGTAGAGATATGATGGAAAAGATATTGTATGAGAAAAATCGTTTTGAAAGAAACAGCAGATCTTTTGCTATAGTTTTGGTGGATATTGATAATTTCAAATTGTTTAATGATCAATATGGGCATGACTGTGGCGATTTTATACTTGTAACATTAGCTAAACTTATGATGTCTATGGTTAGAAAACAGGATTCTATAAGCCGTTGGGGAGGTGAAGAATTTTTATTTCTTCTACCAGAGACAGATATAAACGGAGGGAAAATCATATCAGAAAGAATAAGAGAGAAGATTGCACATAGCTCTTATGTCTTTAATGGACAGAAATTATCAATTACTATGACATTTGGGGTAAGTGTTTATGATAACATAGAAATGGATATTGAGGAGGTAATAAAAAAAGCGGATATAGCTCTTTATAAGGGCAAAAAAATTGGGAAAAATTGTGTCATTATAGCACAGTGAATAACACTGATAAAAAATTAAAATTACTCAGTGTCCTTAAATTTTACTCTGTGTCCTCTGTGTTTTTGTGGCTATTTTATCAGTGTTTTCCTGCGTTAAATTAAAGAATTGGATGATATAAAACAATTTTTCCTGAAAAGATTCGTTTTGGATTTATGGACTTATGAGAAGATTATTTTTGTTATTGTTTTTAGCAATTATAGCTAATAGATTGTTGGGATTGAGCCAGATTGACAGTTTGGAAATCCGACTAAAGGCTGTTTTTGGCAAAGAGAGAATTGAAGTGTTAAATGCGTTATCATCTGCTTATTTGGATAAATCGCCAGAACAGTCCATTAAATATGGCAATTCTGCATTAAAGTTATCACGGAAATTGCATAATGAAAAAGCAGAGATTACAGCATTAAAGAATGTTGGTTTAGGATATTCTCATTTGAATAATTATGATAAGGCATTAGAATATTATTTAAAAGCGTTAAAGATTGAGCAAGAGACGGAATATAACGAAGGCATTATCAAGACATTAAATAACATTGGGATATTTTACAATAATATAGGTAATAAAGAAAAAGCATTAGAATACTATTTAAAGGC
This sequence comes from Candidatus Cloacimonadota bacterium, assembly GCA_003647765.1. Lineage (GTDB taxonomy): Bacteria > Cloacimonadota > Cloacimonadia > JGIOTU-2 > B8-G9 > B8-G9. The sequence continues at coordinate 4,199 of QMNM01000029.1, read as the reverse complement.
ATTAAGAATAGAAGAGGAAAAAGTTAAGGATGATTATTTATATCTTTCGGAAGTTTGTTCTAATGCAGGTAACTATAAGATGGCATTGGAATATTATAAGAAGTACACAGCGATAAAGGATACTGTTTTTAATGAAGATGTTTGTAATAGAATTGCAGAGATGCAAGTGAAATATGAAGCAGAGAAGGTAAAGACGGAAGTATTGAAAAAAGACAGGGCAGTTCAGAGTTTGCAGTTGACTCAGATAAAGCATGAGACCAAAAAGAAGGATCAAGAGATAGAAGTATTGAAACGAGATAAGGCGATAAAGGAATTGGAATTGATGAAGATAAAATATGAGGCAGAGAAAAAGGCAAAAGAGATAGAAATTTTGAAGAGAGATCAAGCGATAAAAGAGTTAGAATTGAATCGGCAAAAACTTATGAAAAAATTCTATATTGGTGGGATTGTACTAATTTTGCTGTTATCTATTATGACATATAATCGGTATCTTTTAAAAAAGAGAGCAAACAAACAGCTTCAATATGCCAAAAATATTATAGAACAGAAAAATCAGCATATAATGAGTAGCATTAAATATGCGGAAAGAATTCAACAGGCTATTCTGCCACCTAATGAAAAGATTGCAAATGCGTTCAATGAATATTTCGTTATTTTCAAACCAAAAGATATCGTATCAGGAGATTTTTATTGGTTTAGCCAAATACAGGAAAATATATTTATTGCTGTGGTTGACTGCACAGGTCATGGTGTTCCAGGTGCTCTTTTGTCTATTATAGGCAATACAATGTTAAATAAAATCGTAAATGAAAATCGTGTATTTGATCCAGCATCAATTATTGAACATTTACACCAAAGCGTTAGAATGATATTGAAGCAAGAAAATAAAAATGCAGAAACAACAGATGGAATGGATGTATGTTTATGTAAAGTTAGTAAAGATATAGGGAAAATAATTTTTGCAGGTGCTAAACGACCATTATATCATTTTACAGATTCAAAACTTGTAGAAATCAAAGGTGACCGTAAATCAGTAGGAGGCAAACAAAAAGAAAATAAACGGACATTCACAAATAAAAATATTGATGTTCAACACGGAGATATAATTTATTTAACAAGTGATGGATTTGCTGACCAGAACAATTCAGAAGGGAAAAAATATGGTTCAAAAAGATTAAAAGAATTTTTACAGTCAAATGCTAATTTAACACTTGCCAAACAAAAAGAGATTTTACTATCTGAACTGCACTATCATCAAGGAAGTGAAGAACAAAGAGACGATATTACGGTAATTGGCATCAAAATATAATTCAGTGTATAGCAACCACAAAAGAATCTTTATCCACAAAACTACATGAAAAAACACAAATAAAATAGCCACAGAGGACACAGAGTAGAATTTAAGGACACTGAGTAATTTTAATTTTTTATCAGCACTCTTCTACGATACATCGTAGTTCTTTTATAAATGAAAGTCAATTACTTTCTTGAAAGTGTTATTTATCATTAGAAATTTGGATTTTGAAATTTATTAGATATTCTTGCCCAGTTGGATAAGTTTTTCTATTCAATGGGGTGAATAATTAGTTATTTTTAATTCCTTTTCAGTTCACCTGTCTATCAATCAGAATTTACTTTACAATGCACTCAATAGAACAAAAGAAGTTTTTGAATAAAATGGTTAAATTCACGATATTTTTTATGAGGAGTTTATTTGGGTAAGTTAAATTTATTTGATTATTATAAAGAGATGAGGTCTCAGAAAATTATACTTGCATTTGAAGGAATTTTTTCTCAAGATATTTTGGTTAGTATGACTAAAATGCTTAAGAATAAGATATATCATGAAATAGGCAAATCAAATGTTGCAAAGAGAGTTTTTTCCATCTTCATTGAAATGGCTCAAAATATTAGTCGTCATTCTGCTGAAAAACTGATTTTGTACGGTAAAGATAAAGAAATAGGATATGGAATCATTGTTGTAGGTGAATATGCTGATTTTTATATGATAACATCAGGCAATTTAGTAGAGAAAGGAAAAATTGCGGCACTAATTGAAAGATGCGATTATATTAGCCAAATGGATGATGATAAATTGAAGCGATTTTACAAAGACCGAATCAAGCAGCCACGAGGAGATAATAATTATGGAGGAAATATTGGATTAATTGACATTGCTCGGAAATCTGACAATACATTCAAATATGAAATACATTCTATAAATGATGAGCATTCATTATTTGTGTTATCTGTTAATATTCAAAAAAGGAACAAGATATTGTGACGGTGTAAACGCCGAGGCTGAGTCAATAAAAGAAGGCTAAAGCGTTCTATAATATAGCGTTCTTTAGAACGCTTTTTTTGACTTAGCGTATGGATTTATCCACTCGCAATTAGGTTGAACTTATAATAATAAAATTACTCCACTGCGAAAGTTCTGATTATATGTGATAAAAAATGGAATGCAAAAAAATAGAGAAAATTAAAAGCATATATCTATCAAGTAAAGTAGCAATGATTTTGAATGAATTAAAAAAAATTTGACAAAAAATGAACATTGGTCAGTAATTGACCCATATTTAATAAAAGGAATGTTATCATTATGGGTACAGTAAAAAGAAGAGAAAGGGAGAAAAAACAGCGACGAGAAAATATTATTGATGCAGCTGAAAGGGTTTTTTCCGCAAAAGGCTTTGTTAATGCAACTATAGATGATATTGCAAACGAAGCCGAACTGAGTAAAGGTGCTCTTTATCTTTATTTCAAAAATAAAAAGGAGTTATGTCTTGCTATTATTGTGCGTAGCTTGAGACAAATATCCTCAACATTTGAAGATATTCTACATCAACAAGGTAAAGGCATTGATAAAATACTGACATTGGCGAGTACATTTCTGGATTTTTACAATGACTTACCTGATTGTATTACAGCATTATTATATTATTCTACACATAAACTTAATGTGGAGAGCAAGATTCTTCAAGAAGCTATTACAGAAAATGAAAAAATAAACAATATCATTACTAATATAATTGAATCAGGAATAGAAGATGGTTCAATCAGAAGTGATATAGACACTGTTAAGTTTTCCTATGCTTTGTGGGGACAATTGTCAGGTTTATTACCATCTTTTACTTTATCCTTCAATGAGATTAAACAAACTCCAAAGTATACTCCTTATGAAATCTATACTTATATATTCACACTAATTCAGAAAGAGTTAAGAGCAAAAAATTAGTTCTTTATGTGTTAAATGAATCTATTGTTATAATTAATCCATAAACTTCAAAGCAAAACCAATGTGCTGTTAATGTCGTTAAATAAGACCAAAGGCAAAAAACGAAGTAAGAAAAAATTAACTAAATTGTAAACCTGTTCTGTTATATCGGAACAAAAAATCCCAATAAAATGGGAAAATTAAAAAAGGAAAAATTAAAATGAGAAAACTAATATTACTGACATTATGTCTATCTCTGCTTTCATTATCTCTGTATGCAGAAAGTAACATAGTGCCAATGGAGAAATTAAGAGAGATTGCGCATAGAAATGCGGAATCCTTATGGGGAGATGTGCATCCTGCTGAAGCTATCCCTTATTATTCGGTAGATGATGAGATTGTTGCTTATGCTTTTAATTATGCAATTGACAAAGGATTTCCTGATAAGCAATCTCTTATTGATGAATGCGAAAGTAAAGCGACTGATATGAACAAATATGCTCGTTAGGGTGTTGATGAATATGCTCATCTGATTATGTCTAACAGATATGACCGCATTGTTACTATCAGACATATTAAGGCACTGTCTGATGAATTTGCTTATGGTGCTCAGATTAGACAAATGGCTGTTGATTATTTGAATACCAATGCTGTAAATCTTGATAAAATCTATTATCTGTCACCTATGCTCAAATATTATAAGTATGTTGGTAATGGAAATGTAGTATATGTTCGTATATTCCCTCCAATGCAAACACTCTCTCAATCTGAATTTCAAAAAGAGGTTGCAGAAAATTATAATTTGGATGAGATAATTCCAAAAGGTTCGCGTTCTTCTTGGGATACTTATTTATCAGGCACTCCTTTACGAGATGGAACAAGAGCACCTGTGTATATTCCTTATCAGGATGAATGTGTTCCATTTCTTGATTGGAGTTTTGGTTGTAGTCCAACTGCTGGTGCAATGCTATTAGATTATTGG
>QMNM01000028.1 GCA_003647765.1 Candidatus Cloacimonadota bacterium | reverse complement strand
TGCTTTTGTCAGACAAGGATTTCCGTCGTATAATAAAGAAGATGCAACAAATTCTGCATTGCTCCAAGTACTGCCATTATAATACTTTGCCATTACATCAGCATTACCATTTTCATAGCTTTGCCATGCAACCCATAAATTTCCATCATTATCAACAATAGCAGTCGGTTGCACACAATAGCCAGTTACATCATTAGTAACATTTTCATTATACCAAATCTGATTCTGCTGATAACAATGAATAATATCATATTCGGATTGTCCACTATTCATATTCAGTTGAGCAAAGAAAATATGTGGCTGCCCACTATTATCAATGGTTACAATTGGGTCCATTTCCCAGTATTCATACCCAGTCAAATCCACTTGTGGACTCCAATTCTGACCATTGTAATGCGTTTCATAAACGCTTAATCTACCATTGCGTCCAGAAACCCATGCAACATATATCATATTATTATAACTGGCACAGCTTGGCAAAAAATCAGTATCCGTATTAGTTGTCAATTGGATTCCTTTGTAAAGATGCTGATTATCTTGATTATTTGTTGGAATGTTAAATGATAAAGATGTATTATTCACAGTCAAAGTCGGGTCTCCTAATATATTCATACCATAGAACCAGCTTTTTTCAAAAGATGAGAATCCGCCGTATGCTTGTTCCTGAAACCAATCAAGGAATGCAGTTCCAAAAGATGCTCCTGAACCAAGCGGATTATAGAAGTATGAGAAATCCAGCATGCTACCTGTTTTTGCCGAGCCAACAGCTGCTAATCCATAAGGGTCATTAAATATATACCAATTGCCGATATTGTCATGTTCTACAAAGCGCGTTCCTGAGCAGTTAAAGAGATTATAGAAAAATGCTTGTGGATGTTGATTGTAAATTTCTGTATATGAGACACAACCAGCATAACTATATCCATTTTTAAAGGTATGACTCCATGGACAAGAATGTGCCATTATATGAATAAATTCATAACCCTGTTGAAGTTGGTTTAGATATTCATCAGCACAGGTCTGTGCAATATTCTCTATTACAATAACATTGCTGTATACAGCGTTTAGACCAGCATTCCCATAATAATTCCAATCATCATCATTAAAACATAATGCTCGGTGTGGTAAAGTAAGAGTGCCATTGCGATACATTTCATTTTTATTGAAGTAATCAATAAGCAGAGCGGATTCTGATTCAAAACTTTGATAATGTGGGTTAAGATAGCCGACCCAAATTTCTGGCGAAACATTGCCAGTATGTGTATCTAAAAGACCATCTCCATCAGTATCAGCCCAATTTCCATTTACATCCATATAATAAAGTGAGATGGGAAATTGTTCGTAATCACCCCAATATGAAATCATTTCAAACCAAGGTTGTGGAATATCGCCTATTAGTATTGCACCAGTACTACCCGAATAATAATCAGTAGTGATAATTTGCTTTATGTCCGCATAATTACCACTATTTACTTGATGAATTAACAATTGATAGCCCTCATCAATAAGCACATTTTGATATTCTGAAAACTCAGCAGAGACCTTTTCAGATAAAGTGCTATCAATAATAATAGAAATAGTTAATTTTTGTTTCGGGCTTTCAATAACAGTAGTTTTGCAAGAGAACTCACCTTTTTTTTCTTGTTGTCCGAGATATTCTTTATAAGACAATGGTTTTCGCCCTTCTTTATCAATCCATTGCAGATGCTTAATATTAGAGAAATCAGCACAAACCACAGGGCTTACATAAAAAATAACAGAACATAAAGAGAGAATAGCTATCCAAATAATTTTAGACCAAGCTATATATTTTCCTTTCATGGTAACCTCCTAAATCTTATGTTATAAATGCGTTATATAAAACAGAATTTTTCTGTCATTTATAGAGATTGTAGAATTACTCAGTCCCTAGCAATGACACAGTTTCTCTCATTACCAAGCCAAAGCAAGAATAGAACACAGATTCCGCAGATGACACGGATATACACGGATAAAAACTAAATTACTTTACCACAGAGGCACAGAGAATTATTCATCATATATTATTCTCTCACTTTACGCAGATAGTGCAAGAATTAACTTACAATAAAAATTTTCAAAAAACTAATGATCTTAGTCTAAAAACCACTGAATAGGTTAGAATTAGGTTTTTTTACATTTTACCCACAGTTAAAACTGTGGGCTAATTCTGATTCTATGAAAGATGGTGAACTGAAGCCCACAACTTCAGTTGTGGGTAAGAGAATACAATAACCACATTTTAACCATTTTAATGGTTTTTATAATGGACTCATAGATTTTTTTAGAATTTGAAAAACTAAAACATAAAGATAGCAGTTCAATATTAAAGACATCTTTTGCGTAAGCTCAGTTATTCTTTAAAATTAATCAGTAAAAATCAGTGTAATCAGTGTCATCCGTGTTCTACTAATTGGTAATATCTAACTATTCGTATTTTCAACTTTAATATTTCTATGAATAGCAGCTATATGCAAAATAATATCCCAATTTAAATAAATAAAAAATACCGGGAAAAATATAAAGTGCGGAATAATCATTGCTGTAACTACTGTGCATAAAGAAATTATAAATAAAACTTTGTTTTGGTAAATATTTTTCATTACTGAATTAAAATTGAGAAATGTAATTTTTGAAACCATTAATAGTGCAGTAACCAATCCTAAGAAATGGAATAATATTAAAACAGTACTATTGATTTCTATTTTTCTAAAGAAGATAAAGAATGATGACATTAAAACTGCGGCTATAGGAATTGGCAATCCAATAAAATCATGTTTAACTGCAAGATTGATTAAATGTGTGTTAAATCTTGCAAGACGAAGTGCTCCGCAAAGAGCAAAAATATAAGGTACAATGCCAGCGATAATATCACTTCTGAATATACTTTTACTTACAAAAAACATTAGCATTGCAGGAGCAATACCAAAGGAAACTATATCAGCAATAGAATCAAAGTTTGCTCCAAATAAAGAATATCCTTTAGTCATTCTCGCAGCCACTCCATCCATTCCATCCATTAAAAAACATAATAATATAAACCATGCACCAATCAACAATTTGCCTTCCATTATAAATAAGATTGCAAAAAACCCAAAAAATAAATTAATTCCTGTGAATATATTTGGTAAAATTATTCTCTTATTCATTTTGTTTTATTTCTCCTATTATAGATTCACCGGCTTTGACTTTTTCACCGATTTTAACCTTTATTTCTACAGTTTTAGGTAAATATACTTCCAATCTTGAGCCATAACGAATTAAGCCAAATTTCTCTCCTTTATCAAGTTCAGAATATAATTCCTTCCAAAATACAATTCTTCTGGCGATTATTCCTGCAATTTGCTTCACTCCTATTTGTATTTTATCATTTTTTAATACGAAAAAATTTTGCTCATTCTCTTCCGATGCTTTATCAAAAGATGCATTAAAAAACTTTCCTTTCTTATATTCATAAAACTCTATTTTGCCATTAATAGGTGCTCTATTTATATGAACATTAAAAAGCGACATAAAAATAGATATTCTACTCAATTCCTTATTAAAAAAGCCATTAAATACATTCTCAATTTTAATGACTTTTCCATCAGCAGGTGATAAAATCATCTTCTCATTTTGACAAATATTTCTTTCAGGGTCTCTGAAAAAGAATAAAGAAAATAATAATAAAACACAAAATACATAGAAAACACACGATATAATTTTATGAGAATAAACTATTTTATTTACAATGAATAATAAGAGTAAAATGAATAAAATAGCTATTAAAACAGGCAAAATTGCTTTTACAACATTATGATCTTTACTAATTAGCATATTTCTTACATCTGATTAAATTAACTGGTTTAACGACTTGATATGTATTTAGCCCTTATTTTCAGGCATATCAATAGTTATTATTGGGAATGGGATGTTTATACCTGCTTCTCTAAATTTCTTGTTTAATAGAGAATGAAATTTATCCTGAACAGCAAACTGATTACGATAATCCCTAATAGCAAACCATATCATAAAGTTCAAACTTGAACTTGCGAATTCTTCAAAAGAAATAATCGGCTTTGGATAGGATGAGATATCTTCTATTTCAGATATAGCTTCTCTAATTTTTTGCTTAACTAAATCAATATCACTTCCATATCCTACACCAATTTTGGTCTTAATATAGATTATATTGTCAGGATAAGAAAGATTGGTTATTTGCTCATTAGCAATTTTAGCATTTGGCAATATTACGGTTCGTCTATCAAGGGTTACTATTTTTGTGCTTCGTAGACCAATATGTGTTACATCACCAATCAAGTCGTCATCCAAAATCAATCTATCACCTATCCGAAATGGTCTATCTATTAGTATCATAAAACCTGAAATCATATTTGATAATGTATCCTTGGCTGCTAATGCTATTGCTAAAGAACCTACACCTAATGTTGCTAATAAAGAACTTATATTTATATTAAAATGCCCTAAAATGATAGATAAAACAATAACAAATACTATAAGAGATAATATAGTGTTAAAAATAGAAATAAATCCTTCATCAATTGCTCTGTTACTTTCACGATTTAATTTATTTGCAAAAACCAAGAAGATGAATTTAATGAAATTAATAAATAAATATCCAAAAGAAGATACTATTATAACAAAAGATATATTATTGATAGTTTTGATGGCTTTGGCTGGTATGAATGTTAATATATTAAAGATAGATACAAAGGCAAATGAAAAGAGGATAATTCGTAAAGGGTTGCAAATTCTCTTATACTCTTTATGTTCCAGTTTCTCTCCGGATTTTTCTGCAATATACTGTAAAATCAATTTAATCTTCGGAATTACTACCTTGTTGATAATAAAAGCGGAGACAAAAATAATCACAGTGATAAATAATTCACGAACATAAGATGGAACTTTATTATAAAAATTTATTATTTTATCCATAATATTAGTTAAGGAGTTATATGTAGGAGGTGAAATAGAATAACTTTCCAAAAGTGATGCTTGCCATAATAAAAATTTTCTCAAATCATTCCTATAACTTGATTTGATGTTTTTTTGTCAAGAATAAATAATTGCATACTAATATAACATTTTTGAAGAGTGTTCAGCCACGAAGAACACGAAAAAACACTAATATAAGGGTAATGAATGGATGATAACTTCGTGTTTCTTTATGGCTAAAAATTTTTTGTGGTTCACTATAATATAACATTTTCAAGAAATTTAACATAAATTTCTTTTTTTATACAAGGATTACTTCGCTAATTTATTATTTTGTGTTTCCATTTCCCACTTATGAATATAACATAAGCCAGAATACCTGCAAGAACATTGCTAATAAAAAATCCCCACCATATACCTTTTGCACCATAATTTAATTTGAATGCCAAAAAATAAGATATAGGAATGCGAAATACCCATAGTCGTGATAGAGTAACAATCATTACAGGAACTGTATGTCCAGAACCTTGGAATGCTCCATTCATTATAAATGCTAGTCCAAAAAATACTGTGGAATAGGGAACTATCTTAAAAAATTCTTTTCCATAAAATATAACCTCTTCATTATTTATAAAGAACTTTACAACATATTGTCCTAATACGAATGTAAAAGTGCTCCAGATAAGTAGAATTGAGGCGACCATTGCCATAGCATACCAAATAATTTTTACAGCTCGCTTGATATTATCAGCACCTAAATTCTGTCCAACAATAGTAGCTACAGCACTAGCTATTCCCATTGCTGGTAGCATAGCTAAAATAACAATCCGATTCCCTATTCCAAAAGCACTAATCACAGAAGCCCCAAAACGATTAACAAAAGAAATCATTAAAATAAATCCTAACGAAGTCCCTGATTGTCCCAATGATGCAGGTAATCCTATCTTCAGAATTTTTCCAATATAATTGAAATTAGGAATTAAATGTTTTAATTTAATATTTATTTCCCTATCTCTGACTATCCAGTATATAATAACAATAGCAGCCACTGCTCTAGAAAAAACCGTAGCAATTGCTGCTCCTTTTACATCTAAGCGCGGGAAAATCCAAATACCAAAAATAAGAAACGGGTCAAGTATAATATTTAGCCCAACTACAATAAATTGGATAAGCATCGGTGTAAATGTATCGCCCAGTCCAAATCTTATTCCTTGATATGCAATGAAAATAAAATAAACAGGCATTCCTAACAATATTATAAATATATACTGATGTGTGTAATTCCATACTGATGTTGGTACTTTAAGAAAACTCAAAATATTGTTAAGAAAAATAATTCCTAAAGTGGAAATTACTAAACTAAAAAATAGCATTACTGTTATGACCTGACCTGCTATAATTTCAGATTTATCCTTTTTACCAGCACCTGTATATTGTGCAATTAGAGCAGTTGCGGCTACTGATAGACCAGAGCCAAAGGAGATAATAAAGAAAATAATTGGAAAACTAATAGTTGGCGCAGAAAATGCTTCTTTACCTAATTTACCAACCCAAAAAGCATCAACTAAATTGAACAATGTATGCGAAAAATTAGAAAGCATTACAGGGACTGATAGAAGCACTAAACTTTTTAATATTGAACCGTATAGTAAATCTGGCCTTTTATTATTTGCTACAATCTCTTTTATTTTCATAATTATATCAACCATTAAAAAAAAGATAAATTGGAAATTGTAAAATCTATTGTCAAAAATAAGATGACATCTCTATTGAATTTTCTCATATTGACTAAATAGCTTTTCAGTTTGGCAGTTACCAAAGCGATTTCTACTTACTGAAATATTTATATTATAGCAATTTCTTACAAAGGAATCTGGTTTGCCTTTAAAATTTGACAATATTTATTTTTAATAAGTTTAGATGCTTTTTGTATGTTTTATCAAAAATTTTGGTTTGTTGATTATACATCACATAAAGATAAATAATGCATTATATTAGATGGGAGTTATAAATGATAAAAACGGATTTTTTAGTAATAGGTAGTGGCATTGCAGGACTTACATTTGCAATTGAATCTGCAAAAAGGGGGCAAGTAATCATTATTACAAAAAGTGAGCTATCAGAGTCCAACACTAAATTAGCACAGGGCGGTATAGCAGCTGTTTTAGATGATGAGGATAGCATTGAATCCCATATTCAAGATACTTATCAAGCTGGTGTAAGATTAAATCATTTACCTGTAATTAGAGAGGTTGTTTCCTGTGCAGCTGATAGAATTAGAGATTTAATAGATATGGGAGTTCATTTTACCACAATAGATGGCAAGTTACCAAATTTGCATAACTTAAATTTAGGAAAGGAAGGTGCGCATTCTCATCGCCGTATAGTTCACGCTGATGATTGGACAGGAGTGGAAGTTGAACGCGCGTTGATAAAGAAAGTAAAAGAGCATCCTAATATAAAGATTTACGAATATTTTATGGCAGTGGACTTAATTACACAACATCATATAAAGGGATTAGATGCATACAGGACAGGTATTACTTGCTGGGGTGCCTATGTTTTTGATATGAAAAAAAGAAGGGTAAATAGATTTCTGGCAAAAAAGACAGTATTAGCAACAGGTGGATGTTCACAGGTCTATCTGCATACAACCAATTCAAAAATTGCTACTGGGGATGGAGTTGCTATTGCATTTCGTGCAAGTGCAAGAGTCGCTAATATGGAGTTCATACAGTTCCATCCTACAACATTTTATAATCCAGAAGGAGAAAGTTTTTTAATTTCAGAAGCTGTTAGAGGAGAAGGTGCATATCTACGACTACAGAATGGTGAAAGATTTATGACAAGGTATCATAAGCTTGCAGAATTGGCACCTCGTGATATTGTATCACAATCTATAAATTACGAAATGATAAAGAATGGCAATAGCTATGTATATTTGGACTTAACTCATCTTGACAGTGAGAAAATGAAAAAGCGATTTCCTAATATATTTCAGCAATGTTATGAACATGACATTGATTTTTGCAAGGATATGATACCTGTTGTGCCAGCTGCTCATTATAGTTGTGGTGGAATTCTGGCTGGAATTGACGGCAAGACAGATATAAAAAATTTATATGCAATTGGAGAAACTGCTTGTATTGGTCTACATGGAGCAAATCGGCTTGCTTCTAATTCCTTGTTAGAGGGCCTTGTTACCGCATATAATTGTGCTAAACTTCCAGAAAATAACGATGATGTTGACTTCCCAGCAATTCCACAATGGAGTGAAGAGAATGTATTTGACGAGCATGAATGGATTATCATATCACACAATAAAAATGCATTAAAAGAGATGATGTGGAACTATGTAGGAATTGTTAGGTCTAATCGTAGGCTGGAATTCGCAAGACAATGGATTAAAGTATTTTACAAAGAGGTAGAAGAATTTTACCATAGAAATCCAATACGGCAAGATTTAATTGAAACCAGAAATCTAATTACCATTGCATATTTAATTGTCCGTTCTGCTATATCTCGTAAGGAGAGTAGAGGATTGCATTATAATAGCGATTATCCAAAGACATTAAAAAAATTTGAAAAAGATACAATAATTAAGTGATGAGTTTACTATAAAAATCCTATAAATATAACGGATAATCTCACTTGCCAAAAACACAAATGGCTCTATATCCTTAAATTGTGAGATTAACCTTTTCTGGAAATATAGCCGTTAGATTAAAGATGGCATTGCGTTTCTGTCAGCTACTCTTCTACCATACATCGGAGTTCTTTTATAAATGAAAGTAAATTACTTTCTTAAGAGGTGAAGCGGTGGTTAGGCAGAAATTCTTTGGGAAACTATGGGCATTTTTATCGTTATTAATTCAGATAAATCTAATTTCCTACTGGCATTGTCTATATCGATCCCTACAAGATTATCTTCTGAATCATAATCCAGAACTACACCTTCTGAAATCTCTTCACTTTTTACGCTACTCTTGATAGATAAATCAATATAAAGTGAATCTGTTTCAGGAAAATATGTTAATTTCATCTTTTAAATCTCCTATCCGGGAAGGCATTATGAATTGTTATTTTATCATCTAAAGTTACTACGCGAAGAAATTTGTCACCCAACTCGGGGATTATACCCCAAAAACGATATCTATTACCTTCCTGTCTTTCTACTTTAATTGGTTTCTCTAAAACCCGAATACACCATTCCTTTTTAAGATAAGGTCGTTTTATCAAGACCTTATTTTCAAAATATTTAGTAAATTTATATTTTAACATCACATATCTTATTTAATGAAGTTTTAGTTCAGAATAAAAGAATTTCTGCCTAACGGTGGAGTTTACTTGCAGAAACGCAATTTGGCTCTATGTCTTTAATTTTGAGATTAACTTTTCTGGCATAATAGCCATTAGTTAATTGTCGCACTACGTTTCAGGTCAAGTGAAGCGAGGGTTAGAAGGCACTCTGTACATTATAGATTATTTTGATTTATGCTGTTTGAAATTGCAGGTTAGATATTTCTTGTTGATTCGTACGTTCAGAAATATTGAGAAACTCAACGCCAACAACACGTCCTTTATCATCAAAATCAAGAATTACTCCGGGGCGAACTTCTTCGGATTCCAAGATGTCTTCATCGGAAAGACGAAAATAGAGTGCATCACCCTCTTTATCTAATTTTATTCTCATTTAAGTCTCCTGTCAAAAAATACTGTCACGGCTTTACTGGGCTTAACCGTAGTGTTTACTATAACCCGAAGCCAACGATTACCGTGCCCTGGAATTCTCCGTAAATAGTGGGTTGTTCCATCGGGTTCACTCATTACTTTATCAGGACTACTCAATGCTTGATCAACCCATTCCAATTTGATTTTCCGCTCAATAAGCATATCACGGAAATGTTTAGTAAATTTCATTTTAGTCAAAATAATAAACCTATATAGAAAAAGTCAATATTATACTAAAATAAGAGTGACTTCTAACGGCAGAGTTCACTTGCCAAAAATGCAAATGGTTCTATGTCCTTAAATTTTGTGATTAACTTTAAACTGGCATAACAAGCGTTAGCCTAAAGTCGCACTGCGTTTCTGTCAAGTGGAACGAATGTTAGGCAGGCACTTCAGCATATATTGCATAACTTTGTGATTCAGGAATCTTATAACTTTCTTAGCGAATCCCATCAATATGAAATTTAATGGCTTCACGCATATTTTTCTCCACTTCTTTTCGTGTTCTATCAGTAGTCACACATCCAGGTATATCAGGTGAAT
>QMNM01000027.1 GCA_003647765.1 Candidatus Cloacimonadota bacterium | reverse complement strand
ATTCATAACCGTTTTAACGGTTTTACAATATTAAAAAACCATTAAAATGGTTAATACATCAGTTCTTGATTTTCATACCCACGATTAAAATCGTGGGCTTCTATCAATACCAAAAAATACAATATAGAAAATGTATATATCAAAACTAACTTTACATAGCACTAATACCAAATTGACATTAAACTGACTATTATATCATTTTCGCCAGTATCTGATTTCTGCCTTCTGATTTCTGCCTTCTGATTTCTGTCTTCTGATTTCTGCCTTCTTAAATAATCAACTACATAGTAATTCAGCATAAGCTCGGACATTAAGAGTGTATAATTATGGAAATCAAATTAGGTTATGACAAAGAATATCGTACTTTACAGATTGATGATAAGAATGTAATTGACATTTTGAAAATGAAACAAATACCAGCCATTGACAATGTAGAGAATATGATAATGGAGAAGTTAAACAATCCTATTGGGAGTCCGTCTCTGAAAGAATTATTACAAAAAAAGAAAATCAGAACCTTAGTAATAATTATTAGTGATATTACACGAGCAGGCCCATTTAGCAAATTATTGCCTATAATTGTGGAACTAATTGAAGATTCAGGAATAAAGACACAACAGATTGAGTTTGTCATTGCTACAGGTACACATCGTCCAATGAATATAAATGAAATGAAGTGGCATTATGGTGAAGAACTTGTTAATAAATACAAATTTGTAAATCACGATTGTTACGCAAAAGATTTGGTATCACTTGGGAAATTAAGCTCTGGCAATGAACTATTAGTTAATAGGAAAGTGGTTGAAGCAGATTTTCTCATAACTACTGGTGTGCTAAATACTCATTATTTTGCTGGTTATTCAGGAGGACGAAAAGCAATTTTGCCAGGAGTATGTGGATATGAGACCATACGAGCAAATCACTCTAATATTATTTACGACTTTGCAAAACTTGCCAAACTCAAAGGTAATAAAATACACGAAGAAATGGAGGAAGCAGCATTAAAAGTCGGAGTTGATTTTAATATCAATATACTGATAAATGACAAGAAAGCACCAGTAGATTGTGTTGCAGGTGATATAATAGAATCCTTTTATTATGGCACAAAAATTTTAACAGAGATATATGCTGTAAAATTTCATAAATTGGCAGATGTAGTATTTACAAGCCCTGGTGGTTATCCAAAGGATTTAAATTTTTATCAATCACAGAAAGCACTTAACAATATAATTGATTTGGTTAAGCAAGATGGAACTATTGTTCTTGTAGCATGTTGTAATGAAGGTGTTGGACAAAAGCAGATGGAAGAGGTATTACGAAAAGCAAAGGACTTAGATGACTTATTCAAGATAAAACAACAAGATATTCAGATTGGTGGGCACCGGGCTTTTGCTACTGGTAGATTGCTAAAAAAGTGCGAAATAATTATTATTAGTAATATGGAAGATGATATAGTTACTGACATGCATTTTACTCCAATGAAATCATTAGAAGAAGCATACGAATATGTAAAGAAAAAGCATAGTAATGATTTTACATCTTATATTGTACCAAACGGAACTATGTTCTTTCCAGTTTATGAACAACTTTCCAGCAACAAAGACACAAAAGAATAGAATTTTAATAGTGTTCTGAAAAATTATAAAAAAAGGAAATTCATACTAACTAACATATAAGGAGAGAGAAATGAAACGACTTATAATAATTGTGATAGTGTTGTTATCTACAACATTGATTGCACAGCTACAATGGACAGAAAATGGGATACCCATTCGTCAAGGTGTTAATATTGAATGGTCAAGAGCAGCAGCTTCACTTGACGATGGTAGTGTAGTTTATGTTTGGTCTGATACTCGTAATGGTGACCGTGATGTATGGGCTCAGAAAATTGATATTAATGGTAATCTTCTATGGGGAGAAGATGCAGTTTTAGTTAATGGTGAAATTGACAGGCAAGAGGATCCAGTAGTAATCAATGCTGGGGATGGTAATGTTATTATTGCTTGGGTAGATTTTCGTAATGAGGAAGCTGGTGATATATATGCACAGAAACTAAATGAAAATGGTAATTTAGTATGGAATACTATAGGCGTGCCTTTATGCCTAGCTGGGGATGTGCAAATTTCATTGAATATTGTTAATGATGATAATGGTGGTGCTTATATAATCTGGTTAGACAGCCGTAATCCTGGTGGAGTGGACATTTATGGAACACATATTGAATCTTCTGGCAGTATTGCATCTGGCTGGGATGTAAATGGTAATCCGATTGCACATGAAAGTGGCTCTCAAGATGGGCATACATTTTGGGAAGATGGCAATGGTGGAGCAATAGTTGCATGGCATGATACACGCAACGCAAGCAATGAAAACTTGTATATGCAAAGAATCTCTGCTGATGGAACTTTACTCTGGGATACTGGTGGCAAATTACTATGTGATGCTACAGGAATTCAAGAAGGCGTAAAAATTGCTCCTGATGGAACTGGCTCTTTTATTTTCGTATGGCGAGATAAAAGAAATGAAAATAATGGTGATATTTTTGCTCATCGTGTTGATATCAATGGCGATTTCCTGTGGACTGAGGAAATACAAGTATATGTAGCTAATGGCATTCAGCAAAATCCAAGAATTACAACTGCTTCTGATGGCGGAGCAATTATCGTATGGGAAGACGGCCGTAATGACCCATTTACAAAAGATATATATGCTCAAAAAATTGCACTTGATGGTAATTTGGTCTGGAACACATCAGGATTAGCCCTATGCACGGAACAAAATGACCAAATAAATCCACGACTCATCAATGATACTAATGGTGGTTGCTACTTCATCTGGGAAGATGGACGAATACAAGGTCATCCATATGAGGATATTTATGTGCAACATATTGACGCTATTGGAAATGCCCTTTTTGAACAGAATGGAAAACCGATTTGCAATGCAGATGGTGAACAATTCTCGCCATTATTAAGAAGAGACACTGATAATAATCTATTTGCTGTATGGGGTGATAACAGACTTGGCTCAACTGGAATATATGTCCAAATTTTAGATAGTGCTGGTAATATTATTTTATCTGCTAATGGTGAAATTATTTATTATGGATTATGTGGAGATGCTTGTAATTATGAAATTTTAGGAGATGGTAATAAATCTATAATAATTTGGGAAGATACTCGTAATCCAGTACTTGGAAGGCAAATTTTTATGCAGGTCTTGAATAATGATGGCTCTCTTGGATTACAAGTGAATGGAAAAGCTATTACTGAGCCTACTGGCTCAGACCAGGAATATCCTGATGCTGTTGTTCATTATACTGTAGATGGTGCTGTAATTGTATGGCAGGAAAATAGAGCGGACTATACCCAGATATATGCCCAAGCCGTAGATATCAATGGCAATTTCTTGTGGAGTAATACAGGAATACCAGTTGGCACTTTCCTTGCAGAACAGCAAGGTGCAAAACTGTCTGTGGAATATATCAGTCCAGATACACAGAACTATTATGTAGGATGGTCTGACCTTCGTGATAATTGGAATTATGGCATCTATGCACAATCTATTAGAAATGGCGAGCTTCAATGGGCAAATGAAGGTGTCAAAATTGCAGATTTAGATTGGGATGATTTTCTAACTGATATAGTGGGACGCTTTTTTATCTGGCAAAATGAATGTTCTTCTAATTATAATATCTATGCCAAACTTGTTGATGAGAATGGAAACACTGCTCCGGGCTGGTCTGATGATGGACTTCTTGTTTGCGGAGCATCAGGCCATCAAAAAAATGCAAAAGGAGTACTAACACCTCTTGGACTATTAATTGTATGGGAGGATTTGCGTAATGGTAACATGGATATATATGGACAGATAATTACATACTCAGGAGAAACATTATGGCAAAATGATGGTATTCCTTTAATTGATTTATCCAATGATCAAGGAGCATCCGATTTTATCTATGATGGGTATATTTACAATGTGTGGCAAGATTTCAGAAATGGTAATGATAATGATGTGTTTATACAAAAATATGATAGCACTGGAACAGAATTATGGACTCCTGATGGAGTAGCAATAACAAATAAACCAGATGACCAATCCTGTCCTTGTTTAGTTAAGATAGGCGATAATATTCTAATACTGTGGAAAGATGACTCATCTGGGAATTCTGATATTTATGCTCAAAAATTGGATTTAGATGGACAATTGCAGTGGGCAACTGACGGACTATTAGTTTGCGATGCTATTAAAAAACAGACAGATCCAAAAGCAGTCAAAGACAATTGTGGAAATGCAATAGTTATTTGGGAAGACACTCGTTCCAGTGGCAAAACTGATATTTATAATATTTTTGCTCAAAAGTTGCAAGTTAGCAATCTTGTGTCCTGGACTTATGATTTAGATCAGGATTGGAACTGGATTTCGTTTAATGTAGAATTTGAAGACAGTTCATTATCCGCTGTATTTAGCGAATTAACAAGTAATGGTTATATTCATCAGGTGAAGAATCAGACGCAATCTGCTACTTGGTATGGCGTATGGGTTGGCAATTTAACACATATTTATAAAGATGACGGCTATTTAGTCCAAATGAATAATTCAGCATCTTTTTCTGCAACAGGAATTCCTATTGACTGTGATACAAATTCTATTAGCTTAAATGAGAATTGGAATTGGATTGCATATTTTCCACAGGTTTCCATTCCAATTACTGATGCTTTATATGGAATTCAAGGCAACGCATATCAGATAAAGAATCAGACGCAATCTGCTACTTGGTATGGCGTATGGGTCGGCAATTTAACAACAATGGAACCAAAAGTCGGGTACAAACTTAAAATGAATGCGCCAGATGAGCTGTTCTATCCTACTGGGAAATAAGTATTTATGTCGCTCCTACGGAGCTATGATTTGCTATTGTAATTATTGCTATAATTATTTCATTTCATCCTTACGGGATTGCAGACAGAAACCCGACTCGGGTTCTTTGAACTCGAGTCGGGTTTCACGGTCTATTATCTGAAAATGGATAATCCTGTATAAGTAGTGGTGTTCTGAGATGCTTTATTTAATAAATCATTCACCACTACTTGTGGAGGACTACTAAAATTTTTTATAATTTTGTTGGCTTTACAAGTCGTATCTCTACACGGCGATTTTTTGCTCTATTTTCAGGAGTATCATTAGGATATAATGGCTTATGCTCTCCATATCCCATTGCTTGTAATTGGTCAGGTAAAAAGTAATTATACTCTATAAAAAATCTTACCACTGACAAAGCACGAGCAATAGATAACTCCCAATTAGATGGATATTTTATAGTTCTGATTGGAACATTGTCAGTATGTCCCTCTACACGAACTTGATAATTCTCTATTTTAACTTTTTTTGATATTCTATTAGCTATTAGAGCTAATGTTGGATATGCCGACTTTTTTAAGCTCGCCTCTCCTGAATCAAATAGAATATTATTACTAATTCTAATAATAAATTCTTTTTCATTTACTCGGCTTTCCTCTTCTTGTTTAAGAGTATCAATCTTTGTCTTTTCAGATAATACTTTTGTTGAATCCATTGCTGTATTATATTGAGAACCAATATTTTTATTTATATTGACAGTTCCACCAATATCTGAGAACTTGAAAAAGAATACGAAAAAAATCAGTAGCAAAGTCATTAAATCTGCATAAGGGACCATTACATCCAGCCAATTGCTTGTCTCTTTATTAGTATCCTCAATATCCACAATTTGTTTTCTTTTAATAATAGCTTTAATATTTTTAATCATAATGAACTCACATTATAGGAACTTAATCTTTCTCGGATTATCTGTGAATTTTCACCTTTCCGAATTAATATTATCCCTTCAGTAATTATAGTATGGTTACTTACCTCAAAGCCATTTTTATCCCTGATTTTCCCTGATAATGGCTTTAATATTAATCCTGATAGAATCAATCCGTAGAATGTAGAGACCAAAGCAATGCCCATTGCAGAAGGTATTGTTTCTGGATTAGTAATTCTACCAAGCATTATAATTAAGCCAGTGACAGTGCCTAACATTCCGAATATAGGTGCCAGGCTTCCTGCTGTTCTAAGAACTCTTTCAGCAATCATAAAATTATCACTATCAGATACAGATTTAGTTGCTAAAACTTCCCTTATTTCACCTGCACTATATCCATCTGCTAATAGTGTTAATGCATTATAAAGAAAAGCGTCCTGTCTGGCTTCATTGGTCTTTAATAAGGAGACAAATCCAATCTTACGAGATTTCCTCGCTAAATTGACAATTATCTCTGTGAATTGGTTAGAATACAATTGTTTAGAAAAGAACAATTTTTTCAATACTATTAAAGTAATATGTAATGCTTTTGGCGAATAATATATTATTGTGGCACATAAAGTTCCACCCACAGTAATTAACAATGCAGTTATGTTGATAAAATATTCCTTAGAACCACTTAAGAATAATATAGTCAAAATAATTATGAAACCGAGCAACAATCCAAAGATAGTAGTGAACCTCATCTATGCCTCCAAACCCAATCCCATTCTAATTAGTTGTAATACCTCGTAGGTTGACTCCTCTGCTTTCTCCTTAGAAACTTCTCTCATAATTTCAATATCTTCTTTAATAATAGAAACTGCGCGAGGGGTCATATTCTTATAAAATTTATTTCTTATATCCTTACTAGATACAGACAAAAATGATACTAAAGTTTGCCTACTTATATTTCGTAATAATGCCTCTATTATTCTATCATCCAATTTTACAATATCTTCTACCAAAAAGATATTCTTTTTTATCTTTTCCCAAATATTTGGTCTGATACTCATAATAGTATCTGCTATCTTTTTTGCAATAGATGGTTGTGAATTATTGATAAAATTTATTAATTGTTGCTCGCCTTGCTTACCAATAACTTGTTTGTCTTCAAAAGCAATAATTTTATTCAATAGTTTCTGTCTGAGAGAAATTAACTGGGTCTTACTCTTTTCAGCAACATCAATCATCTCTTTTGTTAATTGCTCTATTTTCTCACTGTCATATTTTTTACTAAACAACTTTTCTAAAATGAAAACCCCTTTCTCAGGTAATAATTGAGAAAGAATAAGAGCTATTGTTTTTGGTTGTTCATCAGAAATTAGCTGAAGCAATTCCTCTTCTGGCATTTCATTTAAAAATGAGAAATCAGTAAGTTCTCTCTTTTTCTCCATAGTATTTGTCTTTTCTCTTACAATTCGGATTGGTATTGGTTTTGTTCCTTCTCTGATATTTATGGCTTCCTTACCTGGAATGTGCATAGGTGAAAAACTGGGAAATGCAAAATTAGCTTTATGTAAAGTGCTTTCTCTTTCTGCTAATTGATTAGATATAATACTGACCGCTTTGTTCATATTGGAGGAGATTAGAAATATTGCCAGTATAAGCACAATAATAAGAGCAATGAATAGATATTTATTTGAATCTATTTTGGGAGTTTCCGATGTAGAAAATATATGATTTACTTTTTCAATCTTTATGCCATCGCCTCTTGCTGGGTCAATGTCAAACCATTTGTTAAGATATTTCCGTATCTCCTCAATCTGTTTGCTATTCATCTCTTTATCCACAAATATTGTAATAAAGAATTTGGTTATCTCTGTAGGCAGAATTACTTGACCAGCAATCTCACTCGGTATGACCTGCCTTGACCTTACTGCTGGCAATGACGGTAAACTGAGATTATCATTCAATTCCATACCAGAAGGAATAATAGATGGATATTTTAATTTTAAGTCCACAACAACTATGACCTTACCAACCAATGGAAACAATAAGTTTTCAATCCAGTTAGAAATCTCTCTCTCCGAATTTATCTCCTTTATTGTCAGATTGTAATCAATATTCTCTTTTGTCTGTGATAATAAGCCTGATGTAAGAATGAAAAGAATTGGTAATATAACTAGTTTTTTCATTATTATGTCTCTTTCTTTATTCTTAGCTGAGTAGATAATTTTTTACATAAGTTCAGCAGACAGAAACTCGACTCGGGTTCTTTGAACTCGAGTCGGGTTTCACGGTATATTGTCTGAAAATGGGTAGCCCTGTATTAAGTAATTGCATTCAATTTGAGATGCTTTAATTAATAAATCATTCACCACTACTTTGAGAGGACTACCACAGATTTTTATTTTCTTGATATTGCTTATAAACTCTTCAATATAACTCTTTTTCATTCTATTATCTTTTTCCTGACTTCTGTCTTCTGACTCCTATATTAAGTTATTTTAATGTATTATATATTGATAATGACAATGCTATAATAGAGATGAAAGCATTTAACATACTCCAGTTAAATTCTTTTGGCGGTGGCACAATCAAAGTATCTCCAGCATATAATTTTAGTTTGCTCTCCTCAGATACAATGATTTTTTCTGTCTCCCACAAACTTGATAGTTTTATTTTTATGACTTCACCATTCTTACGCAGGATTTTTAGATATTTCACTTTTCGTATGTTCTGAATCCCACCAGCTTTTGATAATGCAGTAGGAATATCTAACGGCTCATAAATCTGATAAGTTCCTGGACTATTAACATAGCCAATGATATTGATGCTCTCACCATAAATTTCTGTTACATAAACTGTTACAACTGGGATAGGCACATATGGCTCTAAATTATGCTTTATAACATCGCCTAACTGTTTTGGTGATAGTCCAGCTACTAGCATATTTCCTAAAATCGGATATTCTATTGTGCCGTCAGGAAGAATACGAACTTTTTTGGTAAATTCAGGATGGTCCATAACTTCAATGGATAATCTATCACCTCTTTTTAAGATATACTCTTCTGCTTCTTTGGAAATAGTAATCTCCTGAGCATTTAATAAGATAATCAAAATCAAGATATAAAATAACAATACGATAATTTTCTTCATAACTTAATAAATCCCCAATTCGTTTATCATACTTTCAATTTTAAGATGATAGTTTTCTAAATCTGTAATCCACATTTTTTGACCATTATATTCTTGAACTATTCCTGGTATAGTAAGGAGTTCTAATTTGGGCTTCTTCATCTTTCTAATTTTATAAGCCATTGATATTAGATTGTCAATTTTGATATTTGTTTCTGCTTCAGCCAGGATATTTTTTGCTATCTCGCTTTGATACATAAAATTATGTTCCTTAAATTTCTTATACATAGAATACATAAACTCTTTTTGTCTTTTAATTCTCCATGCTGACCCTGTTATAGGGTCTATTTTTCGTACATCTTTGCTAATAAATCTAATGTATTCCCAGGAAAGCAGACCATCAAGGTTTCTCCTTTCCTGTTTTAATCCATATTCTTTGGCAAACTCAGGCGGAATGTTGACCTCTATTCCGCCTAAGTAATTTATAAAATTAATCCAAACAGGACGCTTCTGGGCAAAATAATAATCAATTCTCTCTTTTGTAATTCTTTTAACAGATCTTAGCAAAAATGGGATACCACCTGTCAGATAAATCTCATATAAAGTGCGTGGATATTCATAGTCAAATGTAACTTTTGTATAATAAGGAATATGAGTTGCTATAATCAAATCTATATCAGGAAAGATAGAAATAAAGATAAAAGTTCTTGGAAGTCCAGCATAGACAATGTTTATCTTCTCAAACTTTTTTAATGTTGGCATTTTAGGAATTTTTGGCTTCCTCTCTGTCAAACTCGGCTTTGGAACCTTGGCATACTCCATTTTAGGCAAAAAGGGGATGCAATATACTTTGAAAGGAACTATCTTTTTATCAGTATTCATTTGCCTAACATCCGCTCTATCCAATAATCCATTAGCTTTTAGAATTAACTCATATAATAAAGTATTTTCAGTTACTTGATATACTCCTGGTTCTTTTACTGCTCCTCCAATACCAGCATAACAAACTTCCTGCTCTTGCTTGGGCTTAGTAAGTAATAAATATAAAGAACAAGCAATTACAGCCGAACTTAATAATATTAAGAGTAAAACTATGAACTTTTGCTTTTGCCCTAATCTACTATTTTTTTGCATTATTCCTTAAATCTATCTGCCCACTTTCCAAAACTTTCAATCTCTTGTTTTTTTATCTCTTCAATATTCTTATCCTCTTCTTGTTCCTCTTTATGATTATGTCTTGGATAAGTGATAAAAAGTGAGGATAAGATATAATTATAGACCTTATTTGCTGGCTTTCTAATTACATCATTCCAGAAATTAAATCCTTCTTTTCCCTTGTATGTATCATAATAGCCATAACCATATTTATATCTGTATTTGTAATAATAATCACTATAATCTTCGTATTCTTTATCAAAAATATTATGCCTACTGTAATTTAGGATAGCGCCAAAGATTTCTGTATTTGTAGTAATAATCCTTTTTATAACTTTTTTTACATCATTATGTGTAGTTTGAAGTATTTTACATATTAAGATAACGCCATCTAAATTTGAGAAAATATATGATGACTCTGTTATTGGCAGAACTGCTGGTGTATCAAATAGAACGAT
>QMNM01000026.1 GCA_003647765.1 Candidatus Cloacimonadota bacterium | reverse complement strand
TTCGTGATTCTTCGTGTTATTCGTGGCTAATTAACCGACCTTGCAGACGCGAACTTATACGAATTTTTTTATCCATTTTATAAATCTTTTGCGATGAGTTTGTTGAGTTACAGATTTGTTCGCGTCTAATCTCTTTAACTAATTAACCAATGACTTACCTTAATATAGCCATTTTCATCAGCTTCTCAACTTCTTTATCTCCTCTTTTAGCTTTTATCCGATAAAAATATACACCATTAGCTAAAAGTCGTCCATTTTCATCTCTACAATCCCAACCTTCTCTGGAACGAGGATATTCATGATAACCAACTTCTATTGGAATATTATTAAATGTTTTCACTAATCTTCCTGAAACAGTATAAACATTTATAGAAACTTCATCCGCATCATCTGTTAAAGTATAAGTAAATCTTGTGCGTCCTTCATTTTCTGGCTCAACTGTATCTAATGAAATCGGATTGGGATAATTACCAACATTTACTAAATCAAATTCTGCTTTAACTGTAAAATTAACTACTTTTTCCATATAATTGCCATTCACATCAGATGCAGAAAGAATTATTGTATGATTACCTGTGTCAACATTTAATTGATATTTTACAGGAATAGATATTAAATGTCCTTTTGTAATAGAGAAGTTTAGGTCTTGGTCTGGAACCTTATTCCCATCTAAAAATAGGTCTATTGTATGGTCTATTATATCTATACCATTTTCATCGCGAGCCAAGTATGAAAATACAGCATCCTTATCAACAAATCCGCCATTTGTAAATTCTTGCTTCTCAACATTAACTTCAATCAGAGGAACTGTATAATCACGATTACGAAAAAGTGCATAAATACCAGTTTGTCCAATGTTATCACAAATCACTTTATCATTGTTTGTATCTGTCTGTCCGCCTACTAATATCCATTTTTCATATTGCTGATTCCACCGATAGATTTTGAACTCACCGCTATTCTCTGCTGTCTGAACCTCCTCATTCGTCTTGGAATAATTAAAAGTCAATATGATTTTCTTCCCATTTTTGAAATGGCCTAAACTATCTGCTAAAAGAGAATCATTGAAAAAACTAATTTTGTAATAAGTGGCACTCGGCTCATTGTCTAATTTTACACTATAAATATCAGGTTGATTAAGAGGAGATAGTTCATGTTCACTTTGTTCTATGTAAAAATATACTTGTTGCTTTGCCTGTGAGATAAAATCTGACGGAAATTGGATGTTAAGATTATTATCCGAACTAGTATAAGTAGAATCATTTTCTATTTTGAAATAATTTAATGTAATCTCCTTTGTCTTCTGATTATTACTATAAGATCGTTCTCCGAACCTATGTTCTGGATTAGCAATTACATTATACTTATTAAAGCCATTTTCCAGTGGTAAGTTGAAATTAGCATAATATATTTCTAATGGTTGTAAAATAGGTATCCACAGGGAATCAAATGCAACTCCGTGATGCTCTACTATAAGATTGCAGGAATCTGGACTAGGAATATCACTTTTATTTCTTATTTTTGCTTTTAACAAAAATGAATTATTGCCATAATCCAAATCAACATTCATAATTTCTATGTCCACTGCATTGATAACATAAGAATATTCGTCAGTAGTAATTACATTTGTAGAATCAATAATAATCTTAAAATGATATTTCGTTGTTGTGCCATAACTAAAAGCAGGAATTTTTTGAGCCAATGAGTAATTGTTCACAGAATCGGAAATCATTTTAGTATAAAAATCAGCAGAAATTAGTGTGTCAGGATTAGACCAATAACATAGCACAGAATCAATTCCATTCTTATCAAAAAATATACCTTTAATATCAACAGAGTCATCCACAGTAGGGATTTCTGGAATTGTTCGCAGATTCACTATTATATTATCCCCGACATTGAATTGCGTATAGCCAAAACAATCGTTTTCATTATTATAAGCATAGAATTTAACTATCCTTGTAAAAGTGTCTGCACCATTATCATCTGGCGGGATTGTATATTTATAAACAGGTTCACTACTATTATGTATAAGCGGATGAGAATAAAATTTCTTTGTAATATCATTTTCATCAGTAATCTCAATAATGAAATTATCCATATCAGGCAGGTTAAGGTAAATTTCTAGTGTATCTCCTACAACAAAGTTATATCCATTAAGCAAAATTTGCTCTTCTTTTGCTGGAAAATCTATCTCTATACCAGGATCCCCAAGATAATTAAAACCTCTCATAAATGTCTTAGCTTTGTCAAGATCTCCAAGATAGAGCGTATAATAAAATAAATAATATTCTATCTTACTAAGTGTCATTACATCAGTAAAATTTCGTATTCCTCTTTTAAATAGGTTGTTAAAAAGCATTGCGCCAAGATCCTTGTCAGCATATAGAAATCCTTTAGGCGCACCACCAAAGAAGCCAATTGCACCTTTTTCTGGCTCAAGAATAAATTTCTCTCCTAAACATGTTGTGCCTGCATTTCCAAAATCAGAAGTATAACAAGTGAGACTAGATACAACAGGATAATGATTATTGTTTAATGTTCCAATGCCAGAAAGGGTAAGTAAATTTAAATCTGACCATATATTCCCACCACCGTGTCCAATAAATTGCAAGAAAGATACTCCAGAATTGATATATGTCTTTAAATCTGTTGGTGAATGCTGAAAATCACTTGATACACCAGTCGGCTCTGGATATACACGAGTTGTTTTATAGCTGTAAGGAATGTACTCTTCTTTCAAATCTTCCTGCTGTCTCGGGAATAGGCCTTTACCAGCTGTTAAAAGAATATGCCTACGCCATAAGTCATTAAATTGTTTATCTGTATGATATTGCATTGTCTTTTCAAATACAGGGGCAATCTGTTCCTTTTCCCAAACTGGAATACGAGCAATAGATAAATCAGGCAAATCATCATCTCCAACAATACAAACAAACCAGTTATCACTTATAGTCATTCCAACTTCAAATGTCCATTCCATCATTGTAGGAACAATATTGTATTTACTGGCATAAGAATTGCTTCTTTGGTCGTAAATTCCATCACCTAAAAGTAGGACATATCTAAGTGCTGGTGCTTGCCAGTTGTTGTAAGCATAAGCAATAAAATCTCTAATCGCAGATGTAGAATTTCTACCATAATTAAATTCATCATAAATATCTTCTAATACAACAGGAACAACATCGTAGTTTTTATATTGTTTCCAATGAGCAATAAATTCGTCAACTTCCTCTGTTTCAATAAAATCCCGTTTAGAAATAATAATATAATCTGCTTTATTATTTGGATTTTTCAAGTCGCTTGGGATGTCTGGGGCTATATTTTCAGGTGTAAGTTTCTTATCATTAGAAAGTGCGATAAATTTTGTATCAGTGTCAAATACTACATCTTGCAAAATTACTTCATAAGGAGGACCTCCATCTGGCATTGTTGACTCAATACTTACATTTTCAAATTTGCTCTGATTTATCTTATACACATCAATATCTGTTGATTGGAAATTTTCCAGCTTAAATTGTATCAATCTATCTGGTGAAAGCCCAGGTAATGATGGCTTTTTGAATTTCAAATAATTATTATGTGCAATGTATAATCGCCAGTATTTTATATTAACATAATCCAGAGTAATTCTGTCTAAATTTCCAGTAGGCGTATCACCTGGACAATCAATGTATAATGTATTGTCGCCGTTATTTAACGATTGGTTAGAAATTGGAGTTGAATTGGAAATAATGGCAGAAGTTTGACCATTCCATGTTGATTGTCCAATTATTTCATCATTTATCCAGATTAAACAATGGTGATTTGGTCTGAGACTATCAGGATATGTTACTCCAAAAAGAACTGCTTTTGCAGTGAATCCACGAAGGTTTGTCTCCTCTGGGTAATAAAGATTAAACTTGATTGGAGTTAAACTTGGTGCATCAAGGATTTTCCAGAACCAATGGTCTTCCCGTCCAGATTTGAATTGTCCTAATCTCTGATATGTATTCTGATATTCAAGATGAAGTTCCTGTTCAAAAGAGTTCACTTCATAATAATTATAAGGATTCAATTCATGGACTCCACCATCTTCTATACTCATCCTTGCTCCATAATGGTCTGTCTCTTCCAAAAAATAGCAATTTTTCCAGCCAGATGGATTATAAAAGCATTCCTCACCATGATATATATCAGCATAAAATTCAAAGTAATCACCAGTATCAAATGAACCGTCATTCTCTCCATAGAAATATATTGGCACTACTTGTCCCTCATTTGTCAATTCCAAATATTTAGGATTTACACTATCTATATTAAAATCAAAAGGATAATTAATCTTACCAGACCAAGCAGATAACGAATCTGACAAATATTCATAAGTAATTTTATATATGCCTTCTTTATCAATAATAAGTTTCAATCGTTTTATGGAATTTTCACCTTTCCCAGTATAATTATAATTAGCAGGTTCTCTTTCCTTACGCCAGTATTTTGAGTATTTATTGTTAATAATTTCATCTCCAAGATAATCAATCAAGTTCGTTCCATCTGCTTTACTAAACGACTTTGTATTCCCTGAAATATGAATATTAACAGTCAATTCAGTGAATACTTTAATTCTTCGTTTTTGTGGATTAAACTGGAATGGGAAAATTTGCACATTGCCTATATATCTATCCCGAACATAACCTATTTCTTTGGCTGACAGTATATTATTAGGATAAAATTTATTCTCTTGATAAAGTTTATCTTTTTTAAGTATGTATTTAAATGACGAATCTTCTGTTGTAATGGATGTTAAATTTGGCTGGATATATTTATTATCAATAAATTTGTACTTCTGATTAACGATTTCTGCACTGATTGTCCCATTTACAGGCAATCCGACAATTTTCGTTATAAAAGGAAGGCAGGGCTTTCCTGGGTCGTGAATAAATAAAAAGTCATCTATCTTTATTTTATCAAACTGCTCATTTTCTATCTCTTCTTTATAAAATGAGAAATCGTCAATTGTTAGTTTAATCTGGATAAAGTTTTCTGTTAGTTTCAGGATGTCGTATTCATTTTTTGAAAAAGATAGAGATGTGGTTATTAGTATAATGAATGCTGTTAAAAGGAGCGTAATGCGTAGAGCGTAATGCGTAGAGCGTAATGGGTAATGCGTAGAGCGTAAAGCAAAGATTTTTTTCATTAGAAATGTATCTCCATTAAAACTTGTGAACTTGTGGAACTGGTTAATTTGTAACCAATTTACTAATTTACCAATTTTTTTTGTTATGTAATTTTTTAAGTCCATCATTTGCAATGTCTTTTCTGTAATGCATTCCTTGAAAAGATATTTTTTCTATATTTTGATAAGTATTTTTTATTGCTTGTTCAATAGTATTAGCAACGGAAGTTACAGCCATAACACGACCACCATTTGTATAAAGCTTATTATTTCGGCTTTCTACCCCTGAGAAAAAAATAATATTGTCTTGGTCATGTTTCACATTTTCCAATCCTTTTATTTCTTTCCCAATCTCATATTTAGAAGGGTATCCATTTGATGCTAAAACAACAGCCACAGAATATTTGGCTTTCCAGTGAAGTTCAATTTCACCAATTCTATTCTCAATAATTGCTAAGCAAATATCAATAAGGTCATTTTTTAACAAAGGTAGAACCACTTCTGTTTCAGGGTCTCCTAAACGGCAATTAAATTCTAATACTTTGGGTCCTGTTTCAGTTATGATTAGTCCTACATATAAAATTCCTTTGAATATTCTGTTTTCTCTTTGCAATCCTTTAATAGCAGGACATATTATACTTTGCTCAATTTCTTTTTTTAATTTTTCTGGAAATACTGCTGGAGCATAAGCACCCATTCCACCTGTATTCGGACCCTGATTATTATCATTTACAGGTTTATAGTCCTTGGAGAGAATAGTGGAAACAAAATTTTCCCCATCAGTAAACGCAAATATAGATGCCTCTTCCCCTTGCAGAAATTCTTCAATAACAACTCTTTTGCCAGCTGCTCCAAATTTATCCTGATGCATCATCTGATTGAGAAGTATTTCCGCACTCGTATAATTGTCAACAACTTCAACTCCTTTTCCTGCGGCAAGTCCATCTGCTTTAATTACTAATGGATAAGTATGATTTCTAATATATTTAATCGCTGGGACAATATGGTCAAATATCTGAAATTCGGCTGTTGGAATATTATTCTTCTTCATAAAATTTTTGGCAAATACTTTACTATATTCTATTATAGCCGCATCTCTTGTAGGACCAATGATTTTCAAGTTTAGCTTCTGAAATTCATCAACAATTCCATCAGCAAGAGATTGTTCTGGACCAACTATTGTTAAATCAATGCCATAATTCCTAACGAGATTGATAATATCCTTAATTTCTGTTATATCTAATCTGTCAGCCAAATCCCTCATTCCATCATTACCAGGACTAACGAATATTTGTTCTACTTTTTCACTTTGCGATAGTTTCCAAATAATTGCATGTTCTCTTGCACCTTTTCCAATTACTAATACTCGCATGCTTTCTCCAACATATAATGTCTTAAAATAAAAAATATACTTTTCCTGTCATTACGAAGGATGATTTATCAAGACGAAGACTATCATCTTCACTCATTACCAAACCAAAGCTTGGTAGTATCTAATCCATTGTTTATAGTTCACAAGAATTAAAAACAGAAAAAGAAAACATAGAAACTCTTGTCAAATTTTTAGTTGAATCCCAAATTATCAATATTTAAAATCACTAATAAGGATAACCGATAAATAACATATCGCAATCTATTTTTCGCCAACTGGTTTTTTTGAAACAAATTGCTTGTTCTACTGTCTCAATATCCAATGAATGCACTAATGAATACCGATTAGACCGACTTCCAAATATCTTTGATGCAATGAAAAAATAAACTTTATCGTATAATCTTTCCCTAAAAAATTCTGTTACTAATAAAGATCCAGCTTCTACCATTACAGAACTTATTTCATTCTCATATAATTTGCTCAATAGGTCTCTTAAATCAATTTTATTATTTTTTGTTTTAACTTTCCATACTTCTACATTGTTCTGTTGTAAAAAATCTTTTTTGGTTTGATCCTGTTGAAATCCTGTAACTAATATAGTTCTGATGTTATTAGCACTCTTTATTACATAAGAGTTTGGATTGATATTCATTTTTGCGTCTAATATAATTCTTATCGGGTCTTTGATTTTACTTACTAATCTAACAGTAAATTGCGGATTGTCATTGTTAACAGTATTGACTCCGGTAATTATAGCATCTACTTGGTTACGAAGTTTATGGACTAATGTTCTGGATTTTTCATTTGAAATCCATTTAGAATCTCCATATTCAGTAGCAATTTTGCCATCCAAGCTAAGCGCGTTTTTTATAATTACAAAAGGACGTTTTCTGGTAATATATGTAAAATAAATTTCGTTCTGTTCTGCTATTTTTTCTGCTATCAGATTATTCGCTAATTTTACTTCAATTCCAGCATCTTTCAGAATTTGAATACCCTGACCATTCACCTTTGGATTAGGATCTTTTTTGCCAATTATTACTTTTTTAATTTTAGAATGAATAATTGCTTCTGTACATGGAGGCGTTCTTCCATAATAACAGCAGGGCTCTAAAGTTACATACATTACAGAATCTTTTGCCTTTTTCCCAGCATTCTTAATTGCTTGCACTTCTGCATGATCTTTGCCAGCTGGCTGAGTATAACCCCTGCCAATAATTGTGCCATTCTTTACAATTATTGCTCCTACAAAAGGATTAGGAGATGTCCTAGCTCTTCCTTTTTCAGCTAATTGAATCGCTTGCTGCATAAAGAAATTATGATTATATTGGTCTTTGTTCATTTTTTACTTCCTATTCAATACAGAGAATAATTCTAAATGTGGTGTTTGTGGAAACATATCATAACCGATTATTTCTTCTAATTTATAATTATCAGAAAGCTTGTCTAAATCAAGCAAAAATGTCTTGGCATTGCAGGAGATATAAATGATTCTTTCTGGTAAAAGACGACTAATCTGTTTGACAGTCCGTTCTAATCCAGTACGAGGCGGGTCAAGAATTACCCAATCATATTCTAAATGCTGATTCTGTTTAAGAAAATCATAACACATAGACCGCACTATTTCTATATTAGTCAATCCATTTAATTCAATATTCTTATGAGCCATTTTAACAGATGCCTCGTTAAATTCCACACTTGTTATAAAATTGCATTTATCTGCTATGTACATAGATATATTCCCTGCACCAGCATACAAGTCCAATACATTCCCAAAAACATACTCTTTTATCTTTTGATAGATTTCTTTGGCAATAAAGCTATTTGTTTGGAAAAAAGAGTAAGGTCCAATCTGATACTTCACATTATCAAACTGCTCACAGATGTTGTCCTTTTTCCATATTTCTCGGACATGTCCAATACTTGTTTCAGCTAATTTTGAATTCACACTCCAAATAAGAGCATCATATTGTTGCATTATTTCTTCCATCACTTTTTTGACTCTGTCATCCTCAGTATAAGTAACCAAATTTATCATATATTCATCTTTGAATTTTGTATGTCGTATCACAGCATACCGAAGGTATCCCTGATGATTTAAGTAATTATGACTTGTAATATTATATTTTTCAAATAGTGCTTTTAATTTTGGTAGGAACACTCTCATTTTTTCTGATAAAAGATAGCATTCCTGCAAATCAACTACAAATTTATATGTGCCTTTTTCTCGCATTCCAAGTTTTCCAAATGCATATACATATTCCATTTTTCCGCGATAATATTTCTCAACTGGTGAAGGAATTACTGTTATTTTTTTATCAAATATTTTTTCCAGAAATCTCTCTTTTAATTCTATCTGTTTAGGATAGGATAAATCTTGCAAGCTACAACCACCACATTTCCGAAAATGCTGACAAAATGGCTCTCTATGCTTTTCCATTTCTTGATAAAGCATATTAAATAATTGTTTCATATAAATCTCCAAATGAATAGCTACTTAATTACTAATATAACTATCAGCTTTTTAGAGTTAAAGAAAAATTTGACAATGATTTTTTGATTATATCTTCTTGTGTATGCAAGGAGTTTTTAATGAATGTTATTGGTTTAATTGTATATATTTTCCCGGTTTTATTTGCTCTTACTATTCATGAGTTCTCACACGGATACATTGCATATTTAAGAGGAGATGATACAGCAAAAATGGCTGGAAGATTAAGTTTAAATCCAATGAGACATTTAGATATTTTTGGTACAATAATTTTCCCTTTAATGTTAATATTGTTGAGGTCACCATTTGTCTTTGGCTGGGCAAAGCCAGTACCGATAAATCCATACAATTTCAAAGATTACAAAAAAGATACAGCTCTAACTGCCGCTGCAGGTCCTATTGCAAATTTCTTATCAGCGGCTGTATTCTCTATAATATTTAATATACTTTACAAAATTCTACATTTTCCACTTGATAATATTATTACTTGCATCATCTTTTTTACAATATTTGTTAATATCATACTTGGATTATTTAATCTTATTCCGATACCACCATTAGACGGCTCAAAGGTTATTGGTGGATTTATGTCTGACAAGATGTATTTTACTTTTCAGAAGGTGGAGAAAAAAGGAATGTTTATATTACTTGCAATTATTTTATTAAGTAATATATTTGGACTAAATATAATTAGCAGAATAATTCTTATACCTTCCCTATTCTTATTACATATAATTACTGGACTATCTTCTTCTGAGATAGTAAATATATTAACCAGCATACTTTAGGTCATTTTCTATAGTAATAACATTCCATAAGTCCTATAAGTAATATTCTACCGAATTAATGTAATTTTTCCAGAATGCACATTCTTCCCAATTTTCAGCTGATATAAGTAAATCCCACTTTGTATATCCTTGCGATAATCATCTTTTCCATTCCAAATAATTTTACATTCTCCTGTTTTACCAATCTGCTTAGTCAAAGTATTTATCAATTCACCTTTTATATTGTAAATTTTTATTTCTGTTAATCCATTTAATTCCGTGTAATCTGTGATAAAAAATGAGATATTAGTAGACGAATTGAATGGGTTAGGATAAGATACTATATGCAAACTTGTTTTAATATAGTCAAAATCGTCCACACCAATAGGATTACTAAAGTCCTCAAAATCAATTAGGTCAACAAATTCTGGATGGTCAATAAATGGATTTCTGTTTTCTTGTAAAATATACACTTCTTCGTTTCTTGTGATTTCGCTTGAATCTGGTGGGTCAGTTGTATGCCATTCCTTTAATATTTCTTGGTGCCAGCCAGTTATATCTGGCAGTTCCATATCATAACGAATAGCAAAATAGAACAATGCTCTTGCTGCGTCTCCTTTATGGCAATCTCTTGGCTCAAAACATTCCTCTCCATCCATATTCAAGCCATACTTACAAGTCGTATCATAAATAGAAACCCAAAACACAGTGTGAATATCACCAAAAGGCAAATTTGCTCTCAGATTATTCACATCTGGATTAGTTGGATAGAGATGATGCATATCTGACTTTTTTTGGGCAAGTTCATCTTCTTCAAATAAACTCTGGGGCCAAGTATGCTCTCTATTAAAATATTGAAAGTGAATCGGATTTGGCAT
>QMNM01000025.1 GCA_003647765.1 Candidatus Cloacimonadota bacterium | reverse complement strand
CTCAGAAAAAACTTTTGGAGAATATTAGAAAAACTTGACAGAGAATATGTCAAAAATATTTTGTGTCTTAAAATTTATAATTTGTTAAAGGAGGAAACAATGATTGTAAAAAAGTTACTTTTGATTATTTCAATATTGTTGTTTAGTATGGTTAGTATTGTAAGTGCAGTTCCTTTTACTACAGCAGGGTTTATGAAAGTCCCAGATGCGTATGTGTTGCCAGCTAATATGGCAGAATTGTCATTCTCAGGTTATACTTATAATGAACGCGGAGATTCTGATAAAGCCCCTGGCAATGAAATACTTCCTGATGAGTGGAATTTTGCCTCTGCTTTTAATCTGAACTTTGGTATTATGGATCGTGCTGAAGTCGGAATTGTATATAATATAATGCCGAAAATTGACTGGACAAGGAAATATACAACAGCTACTGATACTATCACCAGCCAACTAGATAAAATTGAGAATAATATCTTCTATGTAAATGCAAAACTCAATCTGATGAAAGAGAGTGAACGATATCCTGCAATATCTATTGGCGTAGAAAATTTGTTTTCAGAAAGCAATATTGATAGTATGTATACCGATAAATATGATAGTGATGATGATTGGTTTGTTGATCATGATATGGATGATTATCGGGAGAACTCTTTCTATATAACTGCTACAAAAGCAGCTGTATTACGAGGATTGCCTAATATTGATTTTCTTGAAGTTTATTGGACATTAGGAATTGGGTTAAATGGAAGATTCATTGGACCTAGTGATGATAAGAGTGCATTAAGAGGAGTTTTTGTTAGTTTAGATAGCAAGTTATCTGATAATTTAAGATTAGTATTAGAAGAGGATGGATACTGTATTAATGCTGGGCTTCAATATGATATAGGAAATGCCTCTATGAAATTAGGGATTTATCGTATTGATGAATTAGTTACTTGGAATCATAATCCTAGAGTATCATTTAGTATGCAATATACCTTTGATCAGCTATCTAACAGAACTGCTTCAGAGAAACGTCCTAAGGTTTCTGAAGTAGAACGAGAAGCCCCTGGGAAAACTGTGATTGTTAAAGAAAAAACAAAAACTGAAACAGGTGAAGTCCGTGCTGAAAACCCATTAGAAAAAGAACTAGAAAAGATTCGTGAAAAACGCAAAAAGGCTGAAAAAGATCTAGAAGAATTACGAAAACTATTAGAAGAGTAAAAATAATTAGTATGACTCATTATGAAATATATTCATATATAGCGTATTAATGAGTCATACTTACTTATCTTTTAAATAAGAAATGAGGCTATTATGCCTGTAAGAAAAAATATTATAATAATATCTATATTATTTACTCTTCTTCTTTCATCAACTTTATTTGCTATTACAAGAAGGCAATTACTCTTAAAGGAAATTGAACTTGAAAAAGAATATCTTAATCTTATTCAGGATGAAGTTAGCCGTATTAAAGATGCAGTTGCAAGAAGAAAACAGGTAGAGAAACTCCAAAATGAAGGACGAATTGACGAGATAAAGAGACTATTTGCCGAAGATTTCGGAAAAGCAGATTCAGCTTATAAACAACTCAATTATAAAGAATCCTTAAAAAGATTAGGCGAATTAAAGTACATTTATAAACAACCCTTTTGTGTTCAAGATATTGTATTTTTAAAAGCAAAAATTTCCATTGTTTTGGGGTTATTTCAACAATCAGACAAATTACTTAATACCTATGTAACTAAGTACAGCGAATTCCCACATTTCAAAGAAGCTCAATATCTTCTGCAATTTGCACAATTTAATCTTGGGAAATATGAAGATATTGTAGCCTTAGACAAGGTTTATAAAGGAGAAAGGGATAATAAATACAATTTTATTTTAGCTAATGCATACTATTGTACTGGTGAATTTCAAAAAGCATTTGATTTGGCAAATGAGCTAATTTCCAAAGAAGGATATAAATTTGATTCTCAATTTCTAACTGGACTTTGTATCCACAAAATATTCTCAAATGAAGATGCAATAAACTATTTCCAAACAATGATTGATAATGAATCTGTCCCGGAAAGATTAGAGAAATTGTATTTAACGATTGCAAGAGTGTATTATTCTGATAAGAATTACATTGATGCACTTGTAAATTATAAAAACTATATTAAAATGGTTGGGGTTACCAATATAGGAGATGATATTTTATATGAAATGGGTTGGTGTGCATTAAAGGGTGAAGAGAATCTTCTCGCTGGTAAGTTCTTTAAAAAAATATTAGATAAGAAACCGAAATCTAAGTTATATGATGAAGCAAAATTTTCTCTAAGTATTATATTTGCTCGTTTAGGAAGCATAGATGAAGCAGTAAAGATTGTAGAAGAAAGAATATCTGAAAATGAAAACATAGCTAATTATGTTAAAGAAAAAGAAGAAATGCTAAAATTGTACAAAGAGATAACTGTTGCTAAAGGTGAAAAAGATAGCGAGAAAGCAAAAAAGATAATAGCTGAACAGGAAAAAGAACTACAAGAGCAATTGTATGATAGTAACATTATTTTAAGCGAATCTTTGGGAGAGAAAGTTGGCTATGATGAAATAATAAAATTGGCTATTTCAGAAGAAGAGATAATTTCTCATATCTTATTATTAGAAGAGTATGATAGATTAGAAAAAGTTTCAAAGGAAAGAGGTAAGCAAATTTTTAATAGAAAGATTGATAGAAAACTTGCTCCTGTGGATAGTTTGTTAAGAGAAGCAGAGTTTGATGCAGAAGTTAATATAATACTTACAAATTTCCTTTATATTCGTAAAGATGGATTGGAATTTGTTAAAGAATTCGTTGGTGAGAAAGAATCATTAGAAAATATAAAAGAGAAATTGGTCTCATTGGTTATCTCTTATGTCCATCAGAAATATGATTTAATTTTAATTAAGGAAAATTTGGTTAAAGATCTAGAGAAAGCCAGAACTGAAGAAAATACAGAATTAGTAAATAAAATACAGTCAACAATTATAGAAGTTGACAGTACAATTGCTCAATTAGACAAAAAATTAGGAAAGTATTTCTATGGACAAGAAAGTCCTAATGAAGAATTAAAGCAGATGTATATAAATGAACAAAAGCTAATAAGAGACCAGAGAGAAAATCTTAAGGATAAAAAAGTAGAGATTGTTAATAAGTTAGAAGAAAAGGTTATTAAGATAATTGCTGAAAATAAAAATGGTTTATCAGAAGAGAAAGAACTTATAGATAAACAGTATAATGAACTCATGGCAAATTTAAAAGAAGTCATACAGCAAAAAATAGAAGCAAGTCATTATGCACTTAGTGATTTATTATTAGAAAGACAAGCCATTATTAATGAGAATTATTCAGCTACTCAAAGTGCATTAACTGAGCAACAAAAACTTTATAGAAAATTATTAAATAAGATAGAAGAGCAATAATGATAAAATATATTAAATTTGTATATATTAGGAAAATATTTATTTTGCTTGCTTTATCTCTACTTTCCATCAATCTGTTTGCCCAGGATATATTTGATAGAATAAAGGAATCGGAAGTTATTTCTGGTCCTGATTCTACACAGAATGCAGATAATATAAAAGAAGTTGAAATGGAAGAATCAAAAAAATATTCTATATCTCCGACATTAATCAAAGCAAAAATACAAAAAATTGATAATGAAATAAGGAGCTCTTACCAAGAGAAAAAACAGTTCACAAAAAAAGTTGAACAATATTATTTAGATTATATCAAGAAATATCCTAATAGTCCATTTCTTGCAGATGCATATTATCATTTAGCCAATCTTAGTTTTGAATTATATCCTACTGACGAATATTATACTTATGTAAAAATATTAAATTATTATAGAGAATTACTTAAAATAAAACCAGATTATAAGCATAAAGATATAGTATATTATAATATGGCTTTTTGTAATTATCAAAAGGAAAAGATCCTGATTGACAAAAAGCGTCATAAATACCCAGAACTTTATGAACTTTATGGTGGACTACCTGATTCTCTAAGATTATTAAGAAAAAATCTGAAAAAATCTATTGAATATTATGATAAAATATTAAATGAATTCCCAAATTCGGACTTATATTTAGAAGCTATATATCGTTTAGGTGACATTTATTTTGATTTAGCCGGTGAAACAAAGAGTGGTAAACAGCGTAAAAAATATTTACTTATTGCTGAAAATTATTATAAAATGCTAATTCCTGAAGAATCAGATTTATTAGAAGAATCAATTTATAAATTGGGATGGACATATTTTTCAATGAATAAGTATAATTCTGCAATTGTTAGATTTATTGGATTGCTTAATGATATTACTTTAAATGATAGTATATATAAGAAGAGTTCAAATCCAGAAGAAAGAGAGGCATCTAAAAAATTTATTGAAGGGGCTAAAAAATTTGAAGATGAAGTATTGCGTTATGTAGCATTAAGTTTTGCTGGTTTTGATAGCACGAATTACACACCTAATCCTATTGGCACATATAAGCTAAAAAACATAATAGGTAAAATTGGCTCTGAGGTCTATGCAAAAAAAATATTGAGACGATTAGGTGATATTTATGCAGAAATAACTTATCCGGCAAAAGCCAGAGTAACATACACAACTTTCCTAGATTTATTCCCTCTAAATGAGGATAATCCAACTATAGCAAATAATATTGTTTCTTCTTATATAAATGATTCTGAATTTGATAAAGCAGAGCAAGAAAAAGAGAAACTCGCTTTACGATTTACTGTAAATTCTCCATGGTATCAAAAGTATAAAGATAATGATGAAGTTATGAAAAAAGAGCTTCCGATTATTAAGGAAGCTTATGAATATACAATTGGTATAACAGTCAATAAAGCTATAGATAGCAAAGAGAAAGAAAAGTATGAGAAAGCTATAAAATTCTCAGAGTTGTATTTGGATTTATTCCCTAGTTCTGACAAATCACAACATATTGAGTATGATCTAGCTGAAATGTATTTTGCGTTAGCAGAACAGGAAAAGGATATTGCTTACTATTATAAAGCCATAGACCAATATAGAAATTTTAATAAAAAGTTTCCAGATAGCCCTTATTGTTATGATAATGCTTATAATATTATCGTAGCATATCAAACGATTCTTGATAAAATTAAAGAAGAGGAACCTAAGGTAGGACAACAACCATCTCCTACTGATACATTAAGAGAAGATACTTTGTTCACAGCAAAAACTTCAATAAAACAGAAATTATTATCTGCTTGTGATAGCTATCGGCAGATGCTTTCTGAAAACCCAAATCCAACACCAAAGGACTCTTTGACCTTATATAAAGTTCTACAATTACAGGCAAGCATTTATTACAATGATAAAAATTATACAGCTGCACTCCCAATCTTTAATGAAATTGTTAATAATTTTGCAAAAGGAAAGAAGAAAACAGAATATACATATAATATAGCGGTTTGTTATAATAACTTAGGAGATTATATTGCATCTGAGGAATGGTTTAATAAAGCAAAGATATTGGCTGAACATACAAATGATGAAGAGATTAAAGAAAGTGCTGATAAATTAGCTTTACAATCGATACAGAACCGGGCTAAAGATTTAGAAAAGAATAATGACTTTGTTGAAGCAGCACAACAATATGAGAGAATTGCCAAACAGGATTTAAAGGCAAAATATTCATTTGATAATATGCTTCAAGCCGCAAGTTTATATAAAAAAGCAAATGATTTTGAAAATGCAATTCGTGCCTATCTATTTATTGCTGAAAATTATCCTGACAAAGATAAAAAAACACAAATAATTCCTGCATATTATAATGCTGCGGTTATTGTAGATTCATTTTTAATGGATTATGAAAGAGAAATTAGTATCTACCAAAAAATAGTTGATAGATATCCTAATACTGAGGATTCTCGCGATGCAGAAATACAAATAATCTTTGTGTATGAAAATAAACTTGGTGATAAAGAGACAGCGGCAAATAAATACATAGAACTTGCTAAAAAATATAAGGAATGGCCCAAAGCACCTGAAATGTTCACAAATGCAATTGTTAATTATGACGAATTGGGAGATATAGATAAAGTTATTAAGACATGTATGGAATTCGTTCAAGTATTTCCTACTGACCCTTCTGTATTGACTAAATTACAGCGAGTATTAAAAGAATATATTGATATGGATAAATGGAATAAAGCAGAAGATATCGCTCTACTAATTAGAAAGAAATTTCCTGAACAAGAAGGTATTGTTGGTGGTGTAACCAGGGCTATATTAGATAAAATTGAAGTAACAATTGATAGCTTATATGAAAATGAGAACTATACAGAACTTTCTAATGCTATAAAGGAATATTATAATAAGGATAAATACTTTCGTGATAAAGGTATAAAGCTGAATTTAAAACCTCAATATGCTAAACTTAAATTCTACGAAGGGGAAATTATTTTTAATGATGTAATGCAAGATACTGTAATAAAAACTATAAGTAGAAGAAAGTGGAATAAAGAAGTTAAAAGGATAGTTGATAAAAGAAAGAAAGCTAACCAAATTTATCTATCTCTAAAAGATTATAATATTCCTAAATTTACTACTGCTGGTCTTCATCGTTTAGGCCAGATTGATGAGCATTTATTTTATACTTTTAATATAGCAATAGAAAGGTTCAGTCAGGTATATAAAGATCCTATAAAGGGAGATGCCTTTTTAATGGGAATGTCAGAAGGACTTGTTGAACCTATTTATAATTCAATGATTGGTTATTTCTCTGCAAATTACAAAATTCTGGAAGATAGTAAACTGGAAAATGAGTGGACTTTAGCCAGTAGAGATAAATTATATGAATATGGGATATTACAAAAGCCAGAAGAAGGATATGAATATATAACTATAGTAACTGATACTAACTGGACATATTCTAATACTTACCAAGATGGCTTCTCTAAATTGGATTTTGTTGACTCTCTGTCGCTATTTACATCTCCTAACACTGTTAGTTTGGAAAAATTAGATATTGATACTTTATCAGTTGATGTTGATACAACATCTCAATTTATTTGGGGAGTAGATACAGATACAACTTTATATTTTCGTAATGTATTTGAAATACATGGAGTACCAGAAATAGCAAGATTAACTTTGGTCTCTCCTAATAGAGTGCTTGTTTTCATCAATGGCAAAATATATAATGAATTATTTTTCCTTGAAAACGAAAAGGATTGGCAGATGGGGAAAAGTAAAGATATTACTGATAAATTGATAACAGGAAAAAATGTTATTGTTTTCCAGGCAATGTGTGATACAAACAGTGTCTATAAAGGATTATTAGCAAATTTAAAAATTACATCTAACTTGTCAGCTGTTCAAGAATCAGAACAAGTATCGCAAGCAGAGGTAGAAGAATCTGAACTAGAAGTAATTCCTGTTGATACTACTTATTATACTAATAATGAATGGTTAGTATCCACAGAAGTAGAACAAGGATGGTTTGATTTAGTTTATAATGATTCTCTATGGAGTGGATCTGCAGTAATACCTTATGATTCTCTTTCTTCTTTACCAGAATTTGTAAATAGTAAAGTAATCTGGGATAGTTTACTGTCTGATACTGTATATTTCAGATATAAATTTACTGCTCCGGATTCTATTGAAT
This sequence comes from Candidatus Cloacimonadota bacterium, assembly GCA_003647765.1. Taxonomy (GTDB): domain Bacteria; phylum Cloacimonadota; class Cloacimonadia; order JGIOTU-2; family B8-G9; genus B8-G9. The sequence continues at coordinate 3,109 of QMNM01000025.1, read as the reverse complement.
TTGCAGAATTGAAAATAGCAGTTGATACAGTATTCTCTATATATGTGAATGGAAAAGATATAGCTATAAATGAGATAAATTTTAAAGTTGCAGGTAAATATCAACCAAGAATATACGAAATTACTAATTCTGTTTCAACAGGTATGAATGTTATTGCAATCAAAGCAGTTGCAAATAGACTTAGTTTAGGAATGATTGCAGAGATTCATATAGTAGGAATTTTAAAGAAACACGCTTTTTTGATGAATAGTAAACCTATAGACAATATAAGGAATAGCACACTGAAAAACGCTGACTAAAGCCGGTTGAATTAGCAAAACAATTTTGGTCGTTATGTAAAAATGGAGTGTGTACTATGAGAAAAATTTTGGGAGTAATAATAATTGTATTATTTATACATTTTTTACCAAATGCAAATTTAGTATGGTCTCAGGATAAAGAAGCTTCTTCTACACCTGAAGAAATAAAAAAAGATACTACAAGTAGTACTTCAAAAAAGGTTTCAGCCCCGCGTTCTACTACTGTAACAAAAATTGAGATTAAAGAGACCCGTATAATAAGAGGCGAAATCCCTAAACCAAAGGCTTTAGTTAGTCTGCCAAGGACAGAAGTGCGTCCAATAGGAGATACTTTTGCTCCTGATATTGAAAAACTTTTAGATAAGTCACTAAAAATAAAAAAATAGAAAGTGAGGAATTATGGTTAATATGAAAAAGATAGTATTAATAAGCTTGGCAATGCTTATGGTCTTTTATGTTTGTTTAGCAATAGCTCAAGAGGAACCAACTGCTGAAGGAGAAGAAGCAATAGTTGAAGAACAAGATACTATTGAAGTTAAACCACCAGTGAAAGCTACAGAGCAAAAAGGAGGAGCTATTGAAAGTATAATTAGATTCTACAAAGAAGGTGGCGATTGGATGTATCCGATTCTCTTTCTAGGTTTATTTGCTATAGCTATAGCTATTGAAAGAGCATATAAATTATGGTTGATGCAGAGATTCAATACTCGGGAGTTTTATGTAAAATTAAAGACATATCTACGCAACGAAAAATATGATAAAGCAATAGAAATTTGCCAAGCATTCAAAAAAACTACAATGGGTTCTATTTTCCTCTATGGGATAAAAGGATTCGTAGAAGCAAAAAATAGTGGCAAATCAGGGGCAGGACTAAGAGAAGCTTTACAACAATCTTTTGATGAAGCGGCTTTAAACGAGCTTCCTAAACTTGAGAAGCGTATACATTATCTGGATACTTTTGCTCAAATGGCTACTCTTATGGGATTGTTAGGTACTATCTTTGGTTTAATGATGTCTTTTGCTGCTTTAGGGGAATTACCTCCAGAAGAAAAGAATGACGCTCTAAGTAGAGGTATTGCTATTGCTATGCATACTACTGCTTTTGGACTTATTATTGCTTTACCAACAATGTTGGTAAAATCCTGGCTTCAAAGTAAAGCTTCAACTATTATGAGTGAGATTGATGAATATACTGTTAAGGCAATTCATACTATAAATGCAAATATTTAAAGGAATAATATTATGGCTTATGGTCCATCAAAGAAATTACATAGATTTGGAGAAAGTCATCCACCTAATCTGATACCGATAATGAACCTTTTCCTTGTTCTAATCCCTATGTTAATTACAATGACTGTGTCTGTTAAGTTAGCAATAATGCAATTGAATCTTCCTTCTAAACCAGGTCAGGGAAAAGATTTAGCCGCAGAAAAATCCAAAGAATTGGAGTTAACATTAGCTTTGACAGAAAAAGAAGGCATATTACTGTCTGGATATAAAGAAGGAATTACAAAGGAAAATATGTTCTTAATGGGAAAAGGGAAAAATGCTATGAAGCTAATAAAAATTCCTAACAAAAATAATAAATTTGATCTTCATACTTTGGAATATTATATAAAGGATATAAAGAAAAATTATAAAGACCAGAAGCAGATAAGCTTTGCTTGTGATATGACAATAAAGTATGAGGATTTAATTAAAGCTATGGACTTATGTAGGCGAAATGGATTAACAGAGTTAGGAATTGTGGAAATAGGTACTTTTTATGTAGAATGATACCATTAGTATAAACATAGAAAAGTGAAAATTTATATTTTGAATATATTTTTATGAAATTTTATCTGTTTTCGTGGCAAAAAAAAATTAAATGGTTAACTATATACTATATCGCAAAATAATAAGCATAAGCAGTTGAGGAACTAATTATAACTTTCTATTTTTCTTATGGTTGAAATTGTCGGACAAATTTGAGGTATCGTTAAAAAATGGAGGTGAATTATGGCAAGAATTTCAGTAGAAGCTAGCCATAAATCTTCTATAGGTTATTCTCCATATAAAGTGAGGAGAAAAAAGCCAAAAGTAATGGAATTAAATATTACATCTCTTATTGATGTGTTGACCATCTTATTGATATTTTTATTAAATAGTTTTTCAAGCGATCCACAAATAAGCACCTCCAGTGATATAAAGCTACCTTATACTACATCCACCAAGGGAGTTAAATTTGCAGTAAATATATCTATTTCACCTGAGTGGATATTAGTAGATTTTAATCCTGTTATTAGGACGAGAGAAGCATTAAATAGCGATTACACAGTCATACCCAAGCTAGAAAACGAATTACAAAGAAAAGCTAAAGCTCAAAAGCGATTAGCAACAGAAAAGAGAAAATTTACGGGAAATGTGATATTACAGGCAGATAAAAAGATTCCTTTTAAGTTAATTAGAAAGATTATGTATACTTGCGGTATCACAGAGTATAATAATATTCTTTTGACATTAGTAAGCGACCCAACACCACATTATTAGAATTTAGGGTAGTCCTGTATAAGTAGTTGTATTCAATTTGAGATATTTTGTTTAATAAATCATTCACCGTGTGAAATAACTTCCTTGTCTAATTGTTCATCTTTTGTGGTAAAAATGATTAAAGCGATTTATATCGCTCCTACGGAGCTATGATTTGCTATTGTAATTATTGCTACGAGTATCTCATCCCTCCGGGATTACAACTTCCTATTGGATTATAATAGATTTTTTTTCCTACGGGATTGTATAGGCAAAATGAATAAGAATATTCTGGAAAGTAT
>QMNM01000024.1 GCA_003647765.1 Candidatus Cloacimonadota bacterium | reverse complement strand
CCCCCAGAACTAGTGGTGAATGATTTATTAAATAAAGCATCTTAAATTGAATACAACTTATACAGGACTAGCCATTTTCAGACAATATCGTGAAACCCGACTCGAGTTCAAAGAACCCGAGTCGAGTTTCTGCGAAAAAAATTTGTTCTAAAAATCCCGTATGGATGAGATATTTTCCAGAATATTCTGATTAATTTTGCCTCTGCAATCTCGTAGGAAAGAAAAATCTGTTGTAATCCAATAGGAAAAAAAATCTGTTGTAATCCCGTAGGGATGAAATAATTATAGCAATAATTACAGTGTCAAATCATAGCTCCGTAGGAGCGATATAAATGGCTTTGTAGAACGACATTCTAAGCTCGTTTAAACGCAATGAGTTTATAAAGTTGGCGTCTAATCTCTTAAAATAATTTTTTTTGAGATAAGGGTTTATAATTAAGTAAATTTTAGCAATAAAACTTTACAACACATCATTACAAACAATGTTTTGTCAAATTTACTTAATTGTTTATATTGAGATTGTAAAGGATTATTAACAAAAAAAATATTTGCATTTATTATCCCTTTTATTATACTATACATCATAAAAGATTAATGGGGTTAAATAAATGACTGAGGATATAAAAAAATATGTAGTAATAGCAGAAGAATTCAGTACACTATTTGCTAAAAAAAATGAGTTGCTAATTAGATGTAGTGGTTTAGGAAGAATAGAATGCAAATTGCTTCACATATTAAGAGAATATAAAAGTCCTATATCTATGAATAAATTGGCTATCAAGTTAAATGTCTCTAATGGTAGAGTAACGCATTTAATTGATCATTTGAAAAGGAAGGAATTAGTTACAAAATATCATTCTCACAAAGATAGGCGATATTGGTTCGTGAAGATAACTCCGAATGGTATCAAATCGGTTGAAAACAGTGACAAGGAAAATTTGAGGATTCAACAAAATATAATACAAAGAATTCCAAAAGAGAAAATAGAATTATTATTTGATTATCTGAATTTATATTTAGAGACATGTAAAACAGTTATAGCAGAAAGGGAAAATAATGGCAAATAATCAACAAAAACGAGTCATCGTATTTAGTACACCTTCTTGTCCTTGGTGTAGAAGAGTAAAAAGTTACCTGCATCAGAATAATATTAGATTTAAGGAGTTGGATGTTTCACGAAATTTGAATGCGGCAAGAGATATGGTCAGAATGACAGGACAACAAGGCGTGCCTGTAGTATTGATAAATAATAGGCCAATCGTTGGTTTTCAAAAAGACAAAATTGATAGATTATTAAATATTAAAGGACGAAATTAAGATGATTACCAAGGATATGTGGATTGAGGAAATATTAGACAAATATAGTGATGCACAGAAATTTCTTTCGGAACATGGTATTGTTTGTGTAATGTGTGGGGAACCTGTATGGGGCTCTTTACAAGAACAGATGGAAGAAAAGGGCTTTTCTAAAGATGAGCAGGATAATCTTGTAAAAGAATTAAATGAATATCTAATTAGCCACAAAATTACACGAAAAAACACAAAAAGATATTAAAGATTAAGTAAATTGCTGAAAGGAAAAAATAATGGATGTTATACATTTAGATGAGAATAACTTTGATTCTGTAATTAACTCTGATGTGCCTGTATTAGTAGATTTTTGGGCGGCATGGTGTGCACCTTGTATGATGATTGCACCTACAATAGAAAAAATTGCAGAAGAATCTGATGGAACATATAAAATAGCAAAATTAAATGTAGATGAGAATTCAAAAATTGCTGGTACATATAATATTATGAGCATTCCAACTTTAGGAATCTTTAAAAATGGCAAGATGGTTGATTCAATGATTGGAGTTGCACCTAAACAGCAAATATTAGATATGATTAAAAAACATTATTAAGGGGGTGGAATAAATTAACATGCACAATTTTAACACACAACTAACTGATTATTGAAAAAATTATAAATAAAATTTGGGAAATTATTCTATTCCACTCCCTAAACATATAGAAGCGTCTGTCTTCGGATAGACGTTTTCTGTAATTTCATTGATAAATTTGACACTATCTATTTTAAGACCGGAGGAATGAGTGAAAACAAAAATTGAATGGCTTAAAGAAATGACTTTTGATGTTGAACTAAATGGACATCATTTTATGATTGATGCTAACGAGAAAGTAGGAGGAAAGAATAGAGGACCAAGTCCGAAACCACTATTACTCTCGTCTCTTGTAGGATGTACTGGTATGGATGTGGTCTCTATATTGGAAAAGATGAAAGTCAATGATTACAATTTTTACATAAATGCAGAAGCAGATTTGACTAATGAGCATCCAAAGGTGTTTTCAGAAATACGAGTGAATTATATTTTTACAGGCAACGATTTACCTCAAAATAAAATATTAAAAGCAATAGATCTCTCTGAAAATAGATATTGTGGAGTATCTGCAATGCTTAAAAAAACTTGCCCTATAAAATATAATGTCTTTATAAACGATAAACTAATCAGAGGAGAAGCTTAAAATGAAACGAATAGTAATATCCATATTCATAGCTCTTATTATATTTGCTTGTAGCAAGTCAGACAATTCCAAAAATCAGGGGCAGTCAGATAAGAAACTTAATAAAACGATAGAAAAGCAATCTGTTACTCTGCAAGAAAAAGAAGAAAGATCTGATTCAATACAGACAGATACACAAAATGAAAATGTAGTCACTTTATCTAAGAACACTGAGAAGCAAGAAGATACGCAAAGTAACATTAGAAGTAAAATTGAAAAGGAAATGCAGAAGAAACCTGAAAGTCCAAAGCAGATTAAAATGGAAGGGCAGAAGAAATCTTTAGATAGCGAGCTTTATGATTTTACTTTGACATCATTATCCGGTGAAGAATTCACTTTGAGTGAGATTTCTGGGATGGTAATAATGGATTTCTGGGCTACTTGGTGTCCGCCTTGTCGTCGGGAAATACCATATTTCCAGAGTTTCTATGATAAATATAAAGATAATGGCTTGACAATTATTGGTATAAGTGGAGATTCACCAGAAAAACTCTCCGAATTTAAAGAAAAGATGGAGCAAATCGGAACAAAAATGACATATCCTCTTTTAATTGATGAAGATAATAAAGTTGCTAAACAATACAACATAAGATCTATTCCTACTACATACTTCATTGGTAAAGAAGGTAAAGTGCTTAGCAAACATATTGGATTTAGACCAGATTTTGTTAATGAATTTGAAGAAACTATTAAAGAAGAACTTGGAATAGATAAATAGATTGTATTTGTAAATGATTTAACAAAATCAGGGCTTTTGCAAAATAATCATTGCGAGTGGATAAATCCACGCGCTAAGTCAAAAAAAACGTTCTAATATTTTAAAGCCACGAATTCACAAATTAAAATATTCATTTTTTACCAAAGGACGCTTTAGCGTTCTTTATTTGTCTCAGCCTCGGTGTTTACACCGTCGCAACTTTTTGTGCTTTTTCGTGTAATTTCGTGACTAACAAGAAAACAATTGTAATTTTTACTCCCAAAATTTTCTATCTAAACTGCGATACTGTATAGCCTCGCTAATATGCTGTGGACTGATATGAGGAGATTTCTCTAAATCGGCAATTGTGCGCGAGACCTTTAGAATTCTGTCGTATGCTCTTGCTGATAATCCCAATTTTGTTATAGCAATTTCCAGTAATCTCTTGCATTGTTCATCTATCTGACAATATGTGCGGATATGTTTTGATTCCATATTAGCATTACAATAGATATGCTTTTCTTTGCTAAATCGTTGAATTTGTATCATTCGTGCTTTGTTGACCCTGTTCCTGATTTGAGCAGATTTTTCTCCGGTTGGCTTGGATGAAAGTTCCTTATATTTGACAAATGGCACTTCTATATGAATGTCAATTCTATCTAAAAGTGGTCCTGAGATTTTTGAAATGTATCGCTGCACTTGACTTGGAGTGCAAGTACATGTGTGCCCTGGAATATTAGTTCCATAATATCCGCAAGGGCACGGATTCATTGAAGCAACTAACATAAAATTTGCAGGAAATGTTAATGTTTCTGTTGCCCGAGCAATTGTTACTACACCATCTTCCAATGGCTGTCTCATAACTTCCAATACGGATTTCTTAAACTCTGGAAGTTCATCCAAAAATAGAACACCATTATTAGCAAGTGATACTTCTCCTGGTTTTGGGTAGCTTCCACCGCCAATTAATGCTACATCACTAATTGTATGATGAGGACTTCTGAAAGGACGATTCACAATTAAAGATTGTCCGCATGGTAATTTCCCAGATACAGAATGTATCTTTGTCGTTTCCAATGACTCTTCAAGAGTCATTTCTGGCAGGATTGTTGGAATTCGTTTTGCTAACATTGTCTTGCCTGCACCAGGAGGACCTATCATTAAAATATTATGTCCACCAGCAGCAGCTACTTCTAAAGCACGCTTTACTTGATATTGTCCCTTAACATCATATATATCAACTAAATCAGTATAAGATGTGTGATAGAGTTCTAATAAATCTATTTTCACAGGGTTTATATGAACTCTATTTTGTAAGAAATCTGTGCATTCTGACAATGTTTTTACTGGCAAAATTTTGATACCAGATACAATACCAGCTTCTTTTGCATTTTTATGCGGAACGATTAATCCTTCTAAACCTGCTTTCTTGGCTGATATAGCAATTGGCAAAATGCCTTTTATTGACTTGACCTCTCCATTTAGAGACACTTCACCGACAATTCCTATTTTCTCTAAAATTGATGGATCCTCAGAAGAATGTGTAAAAATTTCTCGTAATGAACATAACATTCCCACTGCAATTGGCAAATCTAATGCCACACCCTCTTTTTTCATGTCAGCAGGTGCAAGATTTATAGTATAAGCTTTGGACTTAAAAATAAATCCACTATTTCTGATAGCTGCAATCACTCGGTCTTTGCTCTCTTTTACAGAACTGGTTGGAAGACCAACTATGGAAACAAAATTAGCAGAGCTTTCCTTAACATCTACTTCTACACTTATAGGCACTGCATCTATTCCCATTAAAGTGAAAGATATAACTTTGGTGAACATTTCATCTCCTAATTCTATGTTGGAAAATGCTAATGTAAAAATTTATTTATTCATTGATTAGCTAATATGCAATTCATATACAAAAAGCTGGGTTATAAGATTTCATAGTCAAACAAAATAATTTTGACATATATATGCTAATCTAACAGATTATCTTTTCAATTAGCAAGTTGACTGAATGGAGGAATAAAGTCAAATGTATAAGATAAATGTATGGGGGCATTTCAGTGGAGCTCATAAATTAAATGATTATCAAGGAAATTGTGCAAATTTACATGGACATAATTGGAAAGTTCGTTTGACTGTATCTTGTAAGAAATTGAATAATATTGGAATGGCAATTGATTTTAAAGACGCAAACTCAATACTAAATAATATTCTAAAAAAATTTGACCACACTTATCTTAATGAAAACTTGTTATTTAACAAAATCAATCCAACATCAGAAAATATATGTAAAGTCATATTTGACGAATTGAGTAAAGCAATCAATAATGATAATAACAAAGTTTATGAAATAGAGGTTTGGGAGTCAGATAAATACTCTGTCTGTTATAATGAAAATTCTTAATGCACAATATATAAAGAGTTGTATGAATATTAATGATTTTCCATCAGCAAATATTTCTGAAATTACTTTTGTTGGGAGGTCAAATGTTGGTAAATCATCAATAATAAATGTACTGCTTAATCGTAAAGATATAGCCAGAATAAGCAAACAACCTGGCAAAACAAGAAAGATAAACTTATTTAATATAATATACAGAGACGAATACGATAAAGAATATAATATCTATTTTACAGACCTACCTGGTTATGGATTTGCTAAAGTGCCACAAATAATGCTAAATAAATGGAAAAAATTGATTGAAAATTATATTACAAAGCGAGAAAATCTGGTAGGCATAGTTGTTATAATTGATGTTAGACATAAAGTTGATATAAAGGATTATGAGCTTGTGCAGTGGTTAAAATTTCTTGGACGAGAATTTATATTAGTTGGTACAAAATGTGATAAAATAAATAAATCACAGTATAGAAAAAGAGTGCAATATTTTGTTAAAGAATTTTCAATTAAAGAAGATGAGATAATATTATTTTCAGCAAAGAATAAGTTTGGCAGGTTGAATGTTTGGGATTGGATTAATTCGCAGAGAGAAAAGTTTTTTATCCCAAACTCACAAACATAAACAGGACTCAGCTCAATGAGTTTGTCATTTTAAGCCAAGTCCTGTTTTGAGAACGATGATGCGCATAGTTATTATGGTCTTACGCACTATGCATTTACGCCACTAATGAATTGATATGCCCTTTACCAACGCATTTTACTTTACAACCAAGTTCAAGATATTTTTTTATTTTTTCATCACTTATAAAATTTGAGCAATCAATTATCAATGGCTTTGTTTCACACATATTTATTAGGTCTTCTGGTTCAATATTTTTATATTCAGTATGGCCAACAGCAAATACAATCACATCTGCATTATGTACAGTTGGCTTTAATTTTTTATGTACTTTTACATTTTCCATTTCTTTCCAGTATAGCACATAAGGGTCATGAGCCTTAACTATTGCCCATTGCTCGTTCAATATACGCACTAAAGTATAAGAAGGCGAATGTCTCGTATCGCCGAGATCTTCCAAATAAGATATGCCTAATACTGCAATTTTTACATCTTCTAATTCTGGATACTCGGATTTTATCAGTTCAATTGTATGCAAGGGCATAGTATCATTGATATTAACAGATCTAATTGCAACATCCAAGGTGTCATCTATATCAAAAATTGCTTTCATTGACCAGTTAGCAAGAACAGGATCTTTAGTCAGACAATAGCCACCTACACCCAAACTTGGTCTCAACATATTGTCATGAGTACCTTTTCGCTTTCTAATTGCTTCTCTGACTTTGAATATGTTCACGCCGATTTTTTCAGCAAATTTTGCCCATTCTAAAGTCAGTGCAATATTGGTTGCACGATATGAATTTTCCATTACTTTAGCAAGCTCGGAAGCATTTGTATTTTCAAGCTCTGTTAATGGATAATTCTCAACATCTAATATATCTGTTAGAAATTCTTTTGCTAATGTTTTACTTTTCTCATTTATTCCTGAATACACACGCCAGAAATTGCGGATTGATCGGACATAATTAGCACCTGGCATTACTCTTTCATAGGAATGCGCTATAAGAGGAGGATTTTTCTTAATATCAATACCTCTTTTCGTAAATTCCTCTTCAATAATCGGTTTAACTACTCTTTCGCAAGTTCCAGGGGGCACAGTAGTTTCTACTAAAATTAAGCAGTCAGGTCTAATAAATCTGCCCAAATTTCTCATTCCATCTCTGAAAGCCGAAAGGTCACAATATCCCTTTTCTGCTTCGCCAAAATAAGGCTTGGTAGCGTCTAATTGAATATCTACAACAACAATGTCTGCGAGTTCATAAGCATAATTATGCCAAGTTGCTCTGAAATTCTTCTTTTCTTTAATACAACGAGTGAATAATTCTGGCACTTCTTTGTCAGATGATCTTACAGGAGGTTCGCCTGTATTAATAACTGGAACCTTCCAATATGAACGAACAGAAGCTCTTTGATGTCCATGCACAAAATATATTGGATTCCCATGTTTATCTTCTGCATCGGCTATTACAACAGCCATTACACAACCAACAAAACCTAATCCCTGGACTGCAACGATTTTTCTACCCAACTTTCTTTGCTGTTCTGTGATTTGATTGATTTTTTCTTTTTCCAATATACTCTCTTCCTTTGTAGGAAGAACAAACTCTCTACCATCTGGTGCTATTGAATTTTTTTGCATATCAATATGCCTCCTCTATAATTTGGATAAGAAACATAAAGTAATAAACATGCTGTCAATAAAAAAATGAGTTCGTTATAAAAATCCCTAAATGTGTTAAAAATCATTCTATTTGGCTATAAAATCTTATCTGTAATGTGAATATTAAAATATAAAAGGAGTTATTATGAATTTAGGTGCACATATATCAATATCAGGTGGAGTTTATAAATGCTTTGCAAGAGCAAAAGAGCTTGGTGCAAATTCTATTCAGATTTTCGTGAAGAATAATAACCGTTGGTTTTCTAAGCCATTTACATATCAAGAACTGGAAAAATTCCAAATAGAAAGAGAAAAACATCAGCCATTTTCCGTTAATGCGCATAATGCTTATCTTATAAATCTATGCAGTCCTAAAACTGATATTGAAAAAAAATCAATATCTGCAATGAAGGATGAAATAAATCGCTGTGAACAATTAAAATTGCATTACTTGGTAATACATCCTGGGTCTCATCTTGGAATTGGTGAAAGATGGGGAATAAATAAGATTGCACAAAATCTTAATCGTATCATTGAAGAAATGGCAGAAACAAAAGTTAAAATTTTATTAGAAACAACTGCTGGACAGGGAACCAATCTTGGCTATCGTTTTGAACAATTAAGAGATATATTGGATATAATGAAATATAAGGAGCGGTTTGGCATTTGTTATGATACCTGTCATACTTTTGCGGCTGGGTATGATATTACTACTACTGGAAAATACCAGCAAGTAATGAACCAATTTGATAAAATCATAGGTCTTGACCATATTCATCTTTTTCATCTTAATGATTCTAAATATGAGCTTGGTTCTAGAAAAGATAGACATTTTCATATTGGAGCAGGATATATCGGATTAGAGGGCTTTAGAGCATTGATTAATGACAAAAGATTTTATAATATCCCAATGGTTTTAGAAACGCCAAAAGGTGAAAATGGAAAGATGGATAAAATAAATCTCAAAACATTACGAGATTTAAGGAAATAGTATTAAGCCACAAAATTACACGAAAAAACACAAAAAGATATCAAACATTAGATTCTTTAGCCACGAATGAATAGCGAATATTTTTTAATACAATCAAAGAGCCAAATCTAAAAAATCTGAAGGTGTTAAGATTAGGTTCTTTTTACATTTTGCCCAGTTAGATAATTAAAATTTAACAAAAAAACAGTGTCTCAATCTAAATATCTAACAGGGTGAACCCACGATTAAAACTGTGGGCTAATCATACAAGAGATAGTGAGTTAGCCCATAACTTCAATTGTGTGTAATAGAACTCAATAAGCCCATTTTAACCATTTTAAGGAAAATATAAGATTGGCTTTTTATAATTTAGATTTAGAAACTTGAAATTAGGATTTTGAAATTTTAAAAGTGTTCTTTAGTTGTTAAGTATATGGTTTTTTGTTTGTTATGTCGTAAGATTACAATTTTAATAGTTTCATTTACACTAATATCAGAGACAGCCATTTCAGCATCATCAGTGGATTTGATATCAATATCATTTATTTTTATAATTACATCGCCTTTTTTCAGTCCAGCTTCTTGTGCTGGGCTTGATTTTTCTACATAAGATACAAGCACTCCATTTGTAGATTTAAGATGTAAATTTATAGCTAATATTTTTGAAATGTCTTGCACTTTAAATCCGAACCAGACGGACCTAATTTTGCCATAAGTAGACAATTCATTTGCGATTTTTTTTACCCGCTTGATTGGAATAGCAAAGCCAATGCCTTCACTTCCTCCACTTTGCGTAAAGATAAAAGTATTGATGCCAATGAGTTCGCCATTTATATTTGTAAGTGGTCCACCGCTATTTCCTGGATTTATTGCCGCATCCGTTTGAATCATTTTTTTATAAATTTTGCCTTGATCACTCATCTGGAAATTACGATTAACAGCAGAGATTACACCGAGAGTTACACTTGGTTCTGCATTTTTTATCAAGAAAGCAAATGGATTACCAAAAGCAATTGCCCATTCACCAATAATTAAGTCATCAGAATTACCTAATGTGGCATAAGGCAAACTTTTTCCATCAATTTTCAATACTGCAATATCATTCAAATCATCAATGCCAATAATCTTTCCTTCAAACTCTCTGCTATCAGGAAGAATCACCTTTATCTCTGTGGCATTCTTTACTACATGGGCATTTGTAATGATATAGCCATCCTTATCAATAATCACACCAGAACCAATACTTTTTACTTTTTGTCTATACTGACGCGGGAAAAAATCAAAGAAAAAACTTCTGGGACCAAAGAAATCATAGCTTGTTACTATCTCAGTTTTAACTACATTTATACTTACAACAGAAGGTGCAACATTTCTTACGGCTTTTGTAATGCTATTATCTCTAGTAAAAATATCTGTTGATTGGATTGTTTGCTTATGAGGATAATAGTTGATAGCATTGCTATCTTGATGAGAAAATTCATCTTGTGCTACATCCTGAACAAGTTGAGCAGGAATCTGCATCTCTTTATTGCTACTTTTCTCAATCAAATACTCTGTAATAGCACTATTTATTATGATGACTAATATGACAAGTAAAATAAAAGTTGTCTTTTTCATAGATTATTCAGTGCAGATACAATCGCGAACTTGCAATCGCGAACTTACACGAACTATGCAAACTTACGCGAACCTTTTTTATAAATTATATCTTTTGCGATGAGTTTGTTGAGTTAGTGATTTGTTCACGTTTAATCTCTTACTTAATCGCGAACTTGCAATCGCGAACTTATACGAACTATGCAAACTTACGCGAACCTTTTTTTATAAATTAAATTTTTTGTGATGAGTTT
>QMNM01000023.1 GCA_003647765.1 Candidatus Cloacimonadota bacterium | reverse complement strand
AATTTCCTGCATTATAAATTACAATGAATATTTTATTAGCAAAACTAATCTTTATTGTGCCTTTAATTCTTATATTTTTAGGCATATTCGGAATGATTTATAAACAAAATTTGCTTAATAAAATTATCTCAATGAACATTGCGTCAAATGGTATTATTCTATTCTTTGTTCTATTAGGATATAAAACAGAAGCAGTTGCACCTATTATTCATCAATTATATAAAAAATATGTGAATCCTGTCCCACAAGCATTGATGTTAACTGCTATTGTCATTGGCTTTGCTACTAGCTGTGTAGCACTTGCCTTGATACTCAAAATTCATAAGCACTTCGGGTCCATTGATATGAAAGAAATCTTTCAGAATGATAACAATTGCTGAAAATAGATCATAATGCATAGTCCTATATTTTTGATTATCACTCCACTAATACCACTTATTCTTCTATTCATTATTAAAGACAATTTACAACAAAGACGAATAATTCTTATTTCTGGATTTGTATTAAATATCGCTTCGCTTATATATTTTCTTCAAGAGACATTACATAATTTACCAGTCAGCTATGTATTGGGAAGTCATACCTCATTATTAGGAATAGAATTAAAAGCAACAAAAGAAACTCTGATTTTCATTATTATATCACAAATAATTTACAATTCAGTAATTATATTCTGCCTTAATAAACATCAATATAACAATAGTTTTTTCAAAATTTTATTTATCTCCCTGTTTTCTATAAATGCTATCTATTTCTCAAACGACATCTTTAATATATACATCTTTTTTGAAATAATGTCTATCTCCTCATTTCTATTGATTTCATATCAAAATACCAAATTTGCACTGCGAAGTTCTCTTCAATATCTATTTATTAGTTATTTCTGTATGTTCTTTTTTCTTCTTGGTGCTGGGATCTTTTATAATTACTTTGGCAATTTTAACATCTCTTACATAAGTAATAACATTTCTCAATTATTAAATTATAAAATAATAAAAGTAGGTATTGGTTTTTTATTAGTAATTCCATTGATGAAAGCTGCAATCATACCATTTCACAGCTGGTTACCACAGGCACATTCTTATGCTCCTCATCCTGTATCTGTGATATTGTCTGGAGTTATTGTCAAAACAGGTATTGTTATCTTATACAAACTCAGTCCAATATGGCAGTTCTTTTATTTTCAAGATTTATTTTTGGTTCTGGGAGTATTATCTGCTGTGATTGGAGCAACTTATGCTGTAATGCAGACGGATATTAAGATGTTACTTTCATATTCTACGATTTCCCAGATGGGATATGTGCTTATTGGATTTTCGGGAATTAGTCAAGATATGCAATTGGGTGGATTTCTACACTTTGTTAATCACGCTTTATTTAAATCTTTACTATTTTTTTGTGCTTGTTTGCTCATAGGAATATATGATTCACGAAATATTCTTCATATGAGAGGATTATGGCAGAGAAATAAATTTCTCTCATTGATACTTATTATTGCTTCATTTTCAATAATGGGAATGCCTTTATTTAATGGTTTTATCAGCAAAACTATAATTAGCAATCAATTGCACGATTATCCTATTTTTTATTGGCTAATACAACTTACTTCTTTGTTGACAATTGCTTCATTTTTCAAAATTCTTTCCATTTTGTCAGGTGCATCAAAGAATACTAAATTTGATATAAAATACGAACAAAAATTATCCATAACTATAATTGCCATCCTTTGTCTTACAATGGGTATATTTTACAAGTTTGGTTTATTTAATGTAATAGCATACGACTATTCTTATAAATATTTTTTTAGTACTAAATCTTTGGTAAAGGCAGTTATTTTTTTTATAATTGGTTATTTAATAAGCAGATTAGTTATTAAACAGCATTCATTATTAAGAATGATTGGTGAAAAAAGATTTTCTTTTGACAGTAAATTCTTATTGATGTTGATAGGAATAATAGTTTTGATTCTTATGAGTTGAGGATTTAATCGCGAACTAACTATATTGCCACAGAGATACAGAGAACACAGAGTAAGATTTAAGGACACGGAGTAATTTTAACTTTTTATCAGTGTCGGTGTCTTTGGTCAGCGTTTTTCAGTGTGCCCTATAAGGTTTTGACGAAGTAGTGTGTGCTATCCTTTCTAAAACCTACAACTAAAATTGTAGGTAGTCCCCCAAAAGTAGTGGTGAATGATTTATCAATAAAGCATCTCAAAATGCCACTACTTATACAGGACTAACCATTTTCAGACGATATACCGTGAAACCCGACTCGAGTTCAAAGAACCCGAGTCGAGTTTATTTTTACACCAGTTAGATAATTAAAATTTTAACAGAAAAACAGTGTCTCAACCTAAGGGTCTAACGTGGTGAACGGTTTTTATAGTGGATTTATTATTATTTTTTCCAAAAGGATAAAAGTATTCGCGTAAGTTCGCTTAGTTTGTATTAGTTTGCGTCTGCATATATCAGGATAAAAATTCGCAAATATTTGTATATATTTTTAGCAAAAATATAAAAGTAAAATATTGTATGGAATGCTATATGAATAATGAATATCGTAGTTGGACAGAGATTAATTTAGACAATTATAATGAAAATTTACGAGAGCTAAAAAGATTTTTATCTCCTGAAACAAAGTTAATGCAGATAGTTAAAGCTGATGCGTATGGTCATGGTGCAATAGAAATATCCAGAGAAGCAATAAAAAATGGAATTACTTATTTAGGCATAGCTAATGCAGACGAAGGTATTTTATTGCGTATGGAAGGCATAAATATACCAATTCTAATTTTAAGTCCCTGCCTGAAAAGTGAATTTAATGAAGTAATTGAATATAATTTAATGCCCTGTATATCTTCCATTTCAGAGGCAAAAGCATTAAATAGAATTGCTAATTCTCACAAAAAAAAAGTTGTCATACATATCAACATTGATACTGGAATGGGACGATGTGGATTTCTATGGAATAAGGCATTAGAGGATATAAAAAAGATAAGTCAACTTCCATATCTTGAAATTGAAGGGATATTCTCACATTTTGCAATGAGCGAAGATGTTAGTAGTAATTTCACAACTATTCAAGCAAAGAGATACATCAATCTATTGGAACAATTAGAACATATTGGGATAAAGCCTAAAATTAAACATTTAGCAAATAGTGCCGCAGTAGTCAACTTTCCAGAGTATCAATTTGATTTAGTGAGAATTGGGCTTCTTGCTTTCGGAATTTATGCAAATCCTCATCTGAAAAAGAAAATAAATCTATTGCCTGTAATGTCATTTAAAACGAGAATAAATTTAATCAAGCAATTTCCAGCGAATTACGGAATAAGTTATAATCAGACCTATATTACAAAGCATTCGCAAAAAATTGCTGTAATATCAACTGGCTATGCTGATGGATATAACTTTTTATTGTCAAATAAGGGAAAAGTAATTATCAGAAATGAATTCTGTCCGATTTTGGGCAGAATAACAATGGATTTAGTAATGGTGGATGTTACGAAATTAGCTTTTGTGCAGATTGGCGATGAAGTAACTTTATTAGGTATAAGTGAGAACAATATATTACGAGCAGATGAGATTGCAACTCAATATGATGGTTCAAGTTACGAAATTCTTTGTAATGTAGGACGACGCGCTCATCGTGTATTTATCAAAAATAAAGAGCAAATTACAACAGAACCTATATCTCGGCGAAACTTTTTGGCTCAAGATTTCTCAGATACTAAACTTAATAAAATTATCCGTGCTTCACTTACTCAACGAACAAATAGTGAAGAAATAGGCAATATGATTTTTAATGAACTATTAGAACATATTCTTGCTCCAATTAAAAGTGATAAAAAAATTTTGCCATATAGGAAAAATTTTCAACATAAGATAGTTTTTAAGGATAGCTCTTTTAAGCCTGATTATTTTCTCGCTATTTCAAAATTGAAATATAAGAAAATATTAACGAATGATAGTTTTAAGATTGTGTGTGCTAAAAGTTTAAAAAAATTGGAGTCATACTTTCAATTATCTGATGTAGAATATCGCTGGTTAATTGACAAAGATATTGAATTGGAAGGGGCTTTTAGAATAGATAAAGTTGCTATCAATGATATTGCTCTCCATTATGAAACTAAATATAAAAATAGTAATATGGAAATTAAATGCACACACCAGGATTTAAAAAATCTATTAAATCAAGAAGTTGATTTTACTATAGATACCACAAGTTATTATCCCAAAAATAAGCATCAGTTATCCATATATTTTGTTGAATTGACCAAAGGAATAGATGTGGAATTTGAGTTTTCAGATACAAAAATTAACAATGTTGAGACAGTAACAATATTTGCTGGACGAGAGAAGTATCCACAAGAGATTAAGCAAACAAAGGGAATTACAATTAGAACATCTCCAGAAGAATGGATATTACCGAATAGTGGAATAATCTTTGTCTGGTAGGTTTTTACTATTATAATAGAATATAGAAAGTTTGACAGAATTTTTTTATCATCTTTCTTTTCAACTTTACAAAAATAGCGAATATTTCAACCGAAAGAATAGAGAAGTTAATGTATAACAATGATTCAGTATTATCCATATTTTATTTTCTGATGAAGGGATTATTTTCCATAATTGTCTTAGTTACAGCAAATTCTTTGCAAGCGGAAAAGTATGCCGGAGAATTTATGAATTTAGCTGTTGGCGTGAAAGCATATAGTATGGGCAGTGCATTTACTCCACATCCGGATGATGGTTCAGCTATTTACTGGAATCCAGCTGGAATGCAAAATCTGAATAAAATAGACACTGAGCTGATGCATTCCGAAGAATATAAAGGAAATTTGAAGTATGATACCTTCTCTTTTGTATTCCCATACACAGAGAAAAGCAGATTCGGTTTCTTGCTTACGAGAATTGGCATCTCTGATATTCCTTATACAAAATTAGATGATAATAATGAACCGTATATTTACAAAAAAGTCAGTAATGCGGATTATGTTACTTATCTCTCCTTTTCGCGAATGTTGACAAACAGAATGGATTTTGGTTTTAATACAAAATTGATTTATCGGAAGATTGGAGATTATTCCGCTTTTGGTATAGGCAGTGATATTGGCTTACAATATAATTTTGCTAAAAGAATAAATGCTGGACTGAATTTAAGGGACTTTTTTTATACGCAAATATTTTGGGATAATGGAACAAAAGAGACAATAACTCCAAATCTTTGGACTGGGCTCAGTATTGTAGTTCCATTTCCAATAGCAAAGTTTGATATGATACTCAATTGTCAGGCGGATATTAATTTTGAAGGGCAGAAATGCACTCAACTACATTGGAACAAGCTCGGCATAGATTTTCATTTTGGAACAGAACTTAAAATAATTAAATATTTTTCTCTACTTGCTGGACTGAATCGTAAGTATCCAAGTTTTGGCTTGCAAATAAATTACGATAAATTTAGATTGAATTACTCATATCAAATCAATACTGAATTAGAGAATAGTCAACGCATTTCTGTTGGATGTGCATTTTAACAATTTAAATAGTGCAATTGAAAGATAGGAATAATGTATAATAAATCGCGTAGTTTAATGTTGTTCTATTTTCATATAAAAGTAGTTATTCTTATAACCATTTTCTGCTTTTTTGCACTCTCATTATTTGGAAAGGAATCAGATTTCAATCAGCAAAAATTGATAGATGAATTCTGGTTTTTCTCTAATCAAAAAAACTATGACAAAGCAATTTCTGCTATGGAAAAATATTTAGAAAAACAACCATCCTCTTTTTATGAATATCAACTCGGTAAAGCATATTTATTTTCAGGGAAAGAATTGGACAAGGCAGAACAGATATTCCTCAATTTCATCCAAAACTATGAAAATCTAGACGATAAACAAGACCTGTCACTTTGGGGAGGATATTGGCGTTTGGGTATGGTATATGAAGCGATGGACAATTTAGATAAAGCAAAAGAGTATTATCAAAAAGGTCTGGATGTTGAAAAGAATGATATGTGCAAATATGCTTTGAAAAATTTAGGTAAAAATACTGATTTCAACAAGCAATTAACAGAAGATGAAAAACTTTGCTATTTCTTCAAAGTATGGCATTATTGTAATGATTTCTTCGCATTTTTTGATCAGGTTGATTTGGATTGGGAAAAAGTGAAAATGGAGTATTTACCAAAAGTGAAAGCAACAAAAAATAATGAAGAATTTTATTGGCTTATGACAGAAATGCTCGCCTTATTAAAGGATGGTCATACAAAAGTTAATGTTCAAGGTTTGTGGAGGCCTTCTTTTATCTATACAAAAATCATTGACGATAATGTCTATTTCATAAAAGACGAATCCTATAGAAAAAATGCTATCTCTTATGGTGACAAAATTCTTAAAATTAATAATATTCCGGTTATAGATGCGATCGAGAAAACAAAGAAATATATCTCCGGCTCAACTGAACAGTGGATAACATCCAGATTGGAAAATAATAGGTCATTCATTAACTTCAATAATTGTGATTCGGTTACTATAGAATATGAACATAATGGTAAAATTTTAACAGAAACGATTTATCCTTCTCCAGAAAAATCCAAAGAAAAACCGCCTTATGTAGAGTCAAAGATACTGGAAAACAATATTGGTTATATTGCTGTAAATTCTATGTACCCAACTGAAGAAATTACACCACTTTTTGATTCAGCTTTAGACTCGCTGTTCAATACAAAAGCGTTAATTATTGATATTAGAAATAACGGTGGCGGAAGCTCGGGCACTGGCTTTCATATTATAACAAGAATTTCTAATAAACCTTTACCGGTATTTAAAAGTAAAGTTAGAATTTATAGCGTAGATATGTTTGATAAATGGTTCTCAGATGAGGAAATGTTTGATGTTTTTTATTCAGTTTATCAAGGGATATTTCCCGATACAACAGAGACAAATAAAGAGGGATTACTAGAAAAATTCAAAAATTGTGAATATTTCGTATTGCAGCCAAGACCTCCAATATATGACAAACCAATAGTGGTTCTAATTGGTCCAAAAACTTTTAGTGCAGCAGAGGATTTTCTGGCACCTTTACACGGAACAGATAGAGTTACTTTAATCGGAAAACCAACAGGAGGAAGCACAGGACAACCTCTTTTTATAAGATTAAATAATGAATTTTCTGTAAGAATCTGTGCCAGAAGATGCTGGTGTGCTGATGGTTATGAATTTGTTGGTAAAGGTTTTATCCCGGATATAGAAGTTGAAGAAACCATTGAGGATATAATATCAGGCAAAGATGTAACTTTGGAAAGAGCAATTTTGTATTTGGAAAATAGATAAGTAGCCCACAAATAAACAACAATATATCCAAACAGTTGCGACGGTGTAAACACCAACGCAAAACCATATTACGGCTATTTAGATTCTGTGTTTATTTATAGTTTAAAATATTATGTTTATTCCACAAAATATCATTGATAATATCAGAGAAGCCAATGACATAGTATCTGTCATTAGTGAATATTTGCCGTTAAAAAAGAGCGGTGTTAATTACAAATGCCGTTGTCCATTTCATAATGAGAAAACAGCATCTTTTATTGTTAGTCCAAGTAAGCAGCTTTATAAATGCTTTGGTTGTGGCAAAGGTGGAAATGTGTTCTCTTTTGTTATGGAATATGAAAAATTGAATTTCCCAGAAGCAGTTGAGAAATTGGCTGAACGCGTCCATATTAACATTCCTAAAGACAAGCTATCTACGGAAAGAGCAAGTAATTACAAACAGATTTACGACATTAACGAGCAAGCTATGGAATATTTTTGTAGCAATCTAATATTACACGGAGATAATGCATTAGCATATTTAAAGAGCAGAAATTTATCTTCTGACACGATAAAATATTTCCATCTTGGTTTAGCTCTTGATGCTTGGAATGGATTGATGGACTATCTAAAAAGAAAAGGACATAATGAAAAGACATTGCTTAGTGCTGGACTTATAAAAAAATCTGAGCAAAGATTGTCAGACAAATTTTGGAAACGGATAATATTTCCGATTTATTCTGTTAATGGTAAAGTTATTGGCTTTGGTGGTAGAATATACACTAATGACCAACAGGGTCCGAAATATCTAAATTCTCCTGAAAATGTTGTTTTTAGAAAAGGAAGGCATGTCTATGCACTTTATCAAACAAAACAATATATATCTCAGGACAAATCAGCAATTTTAGTTGAAGGATATATGGATGCAATTAAGATGTTCAACTTTGGATTTAGGAATGTAGTAGCCAGTTTGGGAACTTCACTTACAGAAAATCAGGCAAAATTAATTGCACGTTTTACAGATAATGTCTATATTTTATATGATGGAGATAGTGCAGGTAGAACAGCATCTATCAGAGCTAGTAGAATATTCTTATCTACTAATATATTTCCAAGAATTGTTATTCTACCAAAAAATGAGGATCCAGATAGTTTTTTAGAAAAGTTCGGTGAGCAAAAACTGAAAGATAGAATTAAATCAGCAAAAAATTTCTACGAATTTATATTAGATATTTTTGGATATGGTAATGATCCGAATCAAGACAGAAAAACAGTGAAGGAAATCCTAGAAAGCATATCTTATATTCAAGATGATTTACAAAAAGAGATCTATGTTAGAGAAATTGCTCATATTTTGAAATTGAGAGAAGAGAGTATTTGGAAATCTATACATAATCTTCAATATAGAGTCAAAGATAAAGATAGTAAAAAGGAGGCCAATAATTATAAATATTCAGAAGAAATAGATATAATAAAATTTATGTTGCAAAATCCTGATAATTATATTATAATTACAGATAAAATAGATGATTCATATTTTTTCCATCCGCAGTGTAAAAAGATAATGCAACTATTATTATCCAGAAAAGACATTCCAGATATTATTTCTAATCATTCCAAATTATTAGACCTATTTGCTGACAAGGATAGAGATTTTGTTGCTGGTATCCTGATGAGTAACACTATATCTAAAGATAATATTGAATCCATATTAGAAGGGCTGAAGTTTAGAAAATATAATTTTGACTTAGTCAAAATTTCTGAAAAAATCCTCAAAGATCCTGATAATATTGAATATTTAAGAGTAAAAGAGCGTATAAAAAAAGAAATGGAAAAATTAAAGGGTAGGAAGGTCATTAAATTACGGGGGTAATGATATGACAATAAATCAATTAATTGAAAAATTGAAATCTATAGGCAAGAAGTCAGGTTATTTGACTTATACTCGTTTTAACGAAATTTTTCCGGATAATCCTATATTTTTAGATCGTGTAGATGATATTATTACAGAGCTAACTGAAAATGGTATAGAATTGATTGATGAAAGTGAAGAGGGTAAACTAAAGCAGAGAATATCTGACATAACAAAGAAAAGTAAGAGAGAATCTAAAAAAGTCCGTTATTATGATGATCCTGTAAGAATGTATCTAATAAAGATGGGCAAAGTTCCACTTCTTACTCGGCACGGAGAAGTTGATGTTGCAAAAAAGATGGAATCTGCTCAACAATATATAAACGAACAGACATTCTTATCTGGTAGTAGTATTCGGGAATTGTATACTATTCTAAAAAGATATAATGAGGGAAGAATTAAAATTGATAAAATGTTTCAAATAGAGTTTGGTAGTTGGCTTGATAAAGAAAAGAATGAAATGCTAATCAAACAGTTAAATGATACTTTAGAGGAGGTTGCTCCTATTTCTGATGAAATAGAGCAGTTTATTGGTAAGGCATATAATAAACCGTATAATGAAGACATGACTTATATGGAGAAAATCCAGCAGAACAGAAAAATAATTATAGATAAACTAAAAGCACTGCCTTTTGCTGAACCTCTAATAAATAGATTAAAATATCGTATATTTAGCTTGAATGATAGAATAATTGATAGTGAAAGAAAGATAGCGGAATTAACAAGTATTAGGAATTTTAGTTCAAGGAAAATTTGTTCTTTGGGAAGAAAATCTAAGAAAGGAGATAAAGAATATGACGAAGTAGCTGAAGAGACCGGACTTGATCCAGATATTTTTATTGATGCACTGCGAAAAATTAAAAACAATAAGCGGAAGATTCGTCGCGTGGAACTTGAAACAAGAATGAATGCTCATGAACTCAAACAGTTGGTGGATAACATAAAGAAAGGTGAGGTAGAAAAGGCAATGGCTAAAAATCATATGATAAATGCTAATGTGCGTCTTGTTATTAGTATTGCAAAAAAATACAATAATCGTGGTCTTGATTTTTTGGATTTAATTCAAGAAGGAAATTCTGGACTAATGAAGGCAGTAGAAAAGTATGATTATCGCAAGGGATATAAATTCAGTACTTATGCTACTTGGTGGATTAGACAATCTATTACTAGGGCAATTGCAGACCAATCTAGAACTATTCGTATACCAGTACATATGATTGAAACGATTAACAGAATTGCCAGAACTCGTAGACAAATGATGCAAAAATTAGGTCGTGAACCTTATCCTGAGGAAATAGCAGAGCAATTAGATATGAAAGTAGATAAGGTAATTGCTATATTGTCAGTTTCACGAAGACCAATCTCTTTGGATAAACCGATTGGCGATGGTGATAGCGATGACAATTTATTAGGTGATTTCATTAAAGATGAGAGTATTATCTCACCAGAAAAAATTGCAGAACTCTCATTGTTACGGAAGCAAGTAGATAGTGTATTATCCACATTAACTATAAGAGAAAAACGGGTTATAAAATTGCGATTTGGCATTGGCGATGGTACTCCACGAACTTTGGAAGAAGTAGGACATATTTTTAGTGTTACAAGAGAGCGTGTACGACAGATAGAGGAAAGAGCATTGGAAAAATTACGCAGACCACACAGAAGAGAAGTATTGAAGCGATATTTAGATACATTTAATCTTTCTATGAAATAAAAAATTTGACAGTATAATTACACGAATTTCTTTTGGAAACTCATTTCATAATAGAATTATTTTTCTATGGGCCTATAGCTCAGTTGGTAGAGCTCCCGTCTCATATCCTGGCGGTCAGAGGTTCGAACTCCCTTGGGCCTACCATTCTTT
>QMNM01000022.1 GCA_003647765.1 Candidatus Cloacimonadota bacterium | reverse complement strand
TTGGAATTGAAATTTTTCATTATATGGTAATTTTAATTTCTTAATTTGTTCCTTTTAATCAAACCATATTGGAATTGAAATGCAGGTGCGGGGTTTGGGGCATAGGCATCAACCTAAGAAACTTTTTTAATGTAAGTTCTTTGAAAATCAAGATATAAGTTTGTGTTTTGGTTTCTTTTCCCAGAGTTTTGCGGAGTATGTAATTCCATAAGCAATTGAAGAGTAGTCTTTCGTTTTTTTCGTTTAGTTTTCAATGCAAACCTCATTAAATTTTTGTAGGTTTTTTGAAGAAATTGAACAAGTGTCTCATAAGAGCATAAGGCTTTGGCAAAAGCAAAAGATTCCTCCTGAAAGTATGCAAAAGCTTTAAATATGCTGAGTTCCCTGTTCAGAACGATAAGAGTTTCTACTCGCAGAGGTGCGCAAAGAAAATTGAATAATATAATACCAATCATTTTAGCATAGAACTCACATAACAGGCGTTCTTCACGCTTTCTGGCATGAATTTTATCAATGGCAAAGATACTCTTCCAAACTTTGAAGGAGAGTTCAATCTGCCAACGGAGACGGTATAATTGAGCTATGTCTTCAATATTCAAAATATCAGAAGAAACATTTGTCAGAAAAATACACCAATCCAGTAAGGCTAAAGCTTCTTTGTTTGGTGTATGACCCTTCTTTTTAGAATTTCGGATAGCTTTTCTTCTTCTTAAATTAGCTGTTTGTTCTGGAACTGGAATAAAAACGACACGAGTATTTATCTGCTTACCTTCTTTAGATTTTAGAATAGCATTCAGTTCAAAATGGATTTTGATATGTTTTTTCAGGAGTTGTCCAAGATATAACTTTTCTAACTCCCCTGTTTTAAGTGAATTCAGATAAAGAGAAGTGCCAAACTTGTAACGACAGATGAAATAACAAGCTCGTTTAACTATCTCCAGAAGAAACTTAGTACTGAGATAACCCAGATCGAACAGAAGTAAAGAACCCTTTTTAAGATATTGTAATGTCAGTTCAGCATAAGAGATATCAGAAGAGATACCATCTCTCAATGCTAAAGCAATATAGTTACCAGTTAGAAAAGCAAATAGTGATTGAACTTTCATAATAGCTTCTGAAGCACTTCCACCACATCCTTTAAAAACTTTACTTAATTTCTCTGGTAGAGAAATAGAAGTGCTGTCTAAAATATAAACCTCAGTAAATTCTTTGAGAATATTAAGTTCTAATTTAACGGTATTCACAAGAGATTTTATTGCTTGTTTAAATAGTGTTTCCATAAGTTCTACTGCATGAATATTAATTCTTTTGTGCATCCCTTGACTGCTAATCTCTACCTGAGGATCTAGGTCTGTGCACTTTTGAACATAGTTCTCCAATGATGCCATTGGATTTTTTATAGATTCAAAAATCATCACCTTGACAAAAAGAAGCCCTCTTAGTTTTGCTGTGCTTCTTTGAACAAATTTGGTAATTTTCTCTAATCTTGAACATTTTTCAAAGAGTTCATGGATATGTTTACTTAATTCTAATTCTTCCCACATAACTTTCTCCTTTCTTTTCTATGAAACTTTCATTTCTTCTTATTTTTAGGAGAAAGTTATGTATTCTTTTCTTAATTTTGCAAGTTTTTTTAGAGAAATTCCTATAGCATCGTGCCAAGAGAGTTTAACCAGCCTAAGATTAGCATTTATAATAAATTCTGTGTTAGGTTGATGCCTATGGGATAAACCCACACGCTAAGTCAAAGAAAGCATTCTAAAGAATGCTATATTATAGAACGCTTTAGCGTTCTTTTATTGACTCAGCGTCGGTGTTTACACCGTCGCAATATCTTCGTGAATTCGTGGCTACATTTTTCAGCCACTAAGAACACTAAGTTACACTAATGA
Source organism: Candidatus Cloacimonadota bacterium (assembly GCA_003647765.1). Lineage (GTDB taxonomy): Bacteria > Cloacimonadota > Cloacimonadia > JGIOTU-2 > B8-G9 > B8-G9. Next base: position 9,208 of record QMNM01000022.1, on the reverse strand, counting down.
TTTTTTATTCAAAACTTTATTTTAGTGCTACTTCGTGAACTTCGTGGCTATATTTTCTCTCTGTGTCTCTGTGGTAAATAATACTTCGTGAATTCGTGGCTACATTTGATTAAAAAAATTGACATTAAAAATGGATGTTAAGAAATTATCCTAAAAAAAAATTGGAGGAAAAATGACTCGTAAATTTAGTCCAATTATCGTAAATGTGTTGATTCTAATATTAGTTATAAGTTGCAGTAGCACCAAGCAAGTATCTCGTATAGGAGTTAATACAACTACTGATTTAAGCGGTAGATGGAATGATACAGATTCTAGAATGGTAGCTGGGAAGATGATTAAAGATGTTTTAGGCAAAACTTGGCTTACTGATTTTGTTGCAAAAAATGGAAGAAATCCAGTAGTTATTGTTGGAACTGTCCGTAATAAAAGTAATGAACATATCAATGTTGAGACCTTTATTAAAGATATTGAACGAGAATTGATAAATTCTGGTCAGGTAAAGTTTGTAGCAGCACGAAAGCAACGCGAAGAGCTTCGTGAAGAGAGATTAGAACAGCAAAGTTACGCATCAGAAGAGACAGTTAAAAAATTGGCAAATGAAACTGGTGCGGATTTTATGCTACAAGGAACTCTCAATTCTATTGAAGACACAATTAAAGGTAAAAAGGTTATTTATTATCAAACTGATTTGGAATTGATACATCTTGAAACAAATGAAAAAGTGTGGATGGGAACAGAGAAAATCAAAAAATTTATCAGCCAGAAAAAATTTAAATCGTAGTTTTTGGAGATTCTTGACAATGCAAGATGCCGCTTTTCATCCACTATCAAAGTATCTAAATCCAAGTATATTCCTTCATAAATTATGTCTAATCGCTCTTATTTCCATTGTTACAGCATGTTCATCTACAAGAAGTTATACAAAAAGATATGAACTAATTGAAACAGCAATTCAGCAAAAGAATTATCAAAAAGCAATTGCCAAAATTGAACAGGATTGGAAAAATAACAAATACTCTGAAAAGGACAAAATTTTATATTATTTAGACATTGGTATTTGTTATTATTACGCTGATAATTATGAGAAATGTATAAAGAATCTAGAATTAGCAGAAAGAGCGATTGAAGACGCATATACAAAAAGTGTGTCAAGAGCTGCTACATCTATTCTATTGAATGACAATGTATTAGCATATTCAGGTGAGGACTACGAAGATATATATCTTAATATATTTAAGGCGTTAAGCTATCTGGAATTAAATAAGTTTGATGATGCTTTTGTAGAGATTAGACGAATAAATGAAAAATTACAAACTCTATCTCTTAAATATGATAACTTAATAAGCCAGCTGAATAAATCTAAAAATGCCAAAATCAAATTCAAAAAAGGTGAAATAAAATTTCATAATGATGCTTTAGCAAGGTATTTAAGCTTGTTAATTTATCGTGCAGAAGAACAATATGACGACGCGCGCATTGATAAGGAAAAAATTGAGCAGTTATGGAAAATTCAAAAAGATTTGTATTATTTCAATATTCCGTCAGCAGTTGAAAATAGTCTTGCCAATACAAAACAAACAAAATTGAATGTCATTACATTTGTTGGAAAAGGTCCAGAAAAATATGCTGTTAATCGTGAAATAGATACTTATGAGAATTACATTGTAATCAAAGGTGATAAGCCAGAGAAGTTTAAAGATGTTATACAAGCAGATGTAAAACAGGGCTATCATTTTAGATTTTCTTTACCTAAAATAAGGAAACGGAATTCTGTTATATCCAATATTGAAATTTATGCTGATGACAAAAGAATAGGGGAATTGGAATTGTTAGAAGATATGTCAGAAATAGCTATCGCTACTTATAAAGTAAAAGAGCAGATTATATATTTGAAATCAATATTACGAACAGTGATAAAAGGCGTAGTCGCTCAAAAGGGAAAAGAGAAAATTAGAAACCAAATTGATAATCCTTTACTTGCTGTTGTAACGGGAAAAGTTGTAAATGCAGCTGTAGATTTGACAGAAAATGCTGATTTAAGAGGATGGAGAATAATCCCTGGAAAATGTTATGTCGGAGAATTTGTTCTTCCTGATGGAAAGCATAATTTTACAATTAAATATTTAGATTCTGCAAATCGGCTGGTAGAAAAAAAGGAAATTAGAGATGTGGAAATTAAGCCAAATAAATTAAATCTATTGACTACATTTTCGTATAACTAATAATAGATGCCTGAGTTTTCAGGAAAAAATATTTCATCACAGAGGCACAAAGACACAGAGAGTAATATTTAAGGATACATACTAATTTTAATTTTTTATCAGTGTTAGTCAGTGTTTTTCTATGTGCTATTCTTTTTATGTAATTTTGTGGGCTAAAAAAATAAAGGATTGTTCAAATGAAAAGAATATTATTTCTAATCATTTTACTAATGATAATTTCCTGTGCAAATACTGTTAGCAGCTCAAATAATAATATCATCAATTTACCTAATTGGATAAATGAGCCGAGTAAAAAATATCCATCAGAAATGTATATTACAGCAGTTGGTACTGGTGATACAAAAAGTCATGCTGAAAATAATGCCTATGCTAATATTTCCAAAATATTTCAATCGGATGTAAAAGTAAAAGAGGAAATTATAGAACAGTATAAAGAAACAGGCATTGGCAAAGATTCCGAGTTGTCCTCTTCTGTGGATTTGATATCCAATTATTCTATTGGAAGTTCCCAGTCATTGAAAAATGTAAAAATAGCAGAGACATATTTTAATGCTAAAGATGGATTATATTATGTACTTGCATATCTTGACCGTATGGAAACAGCTCTTATTTATAAAAAAGAAATTGTGAAAAATAATCAAATTATACAGAAATATTATCAGCAATATAAAGATAGCCCTGACAAGTTGGATAAATTATACTTTTTACAATATGCAGTTGATTTTGGTGAAATCAATGATATTCTCAATACTCAACTGTCAGTGATAGAGCCATCTAATGAAGAAATTGTAAGTCCAATCAGTTTGGAGAAATTAAGAATAGAATATAAAGCCCTCACAAAATCTATAAAAGTAGCAATAACTGTCAGTGGTGAGTATACAGAAGAGATAGAAAGTTACTTAATGGTTATTATGTCCAGATTTGGGTTCTCAGTAGTTGAAGATAGCGAAGCAGATTTAGTATTCAGAACAGCATTAAAAATAGAAGATGTTCCATTAGAGCGGAGAGAGAATTTTGTGCGATGGAATTTGACTATTGTTGTAAAAAATAATCTTAGTGGAAGTGATGATTTGACATTTACAAAATCAGGTCGTGAGGGACATATAAACAAAAGTGAAGCCAGAAATCGTGCTTTAAGAACAGTTAATAAAGTCATACAGAAAGATTTTTATACATATTTAAGGACAAATATAATAAGAGAAAACCAATAGGAGGAATGATGAAATTCATAAGTAAAATCAGCATTCTATTCGTTGTAATTGTTTTACTATCTAATTGTGGAGGAGCTGGAAGGGCTATAAAAAGTGAGAACAAAACAAAGTTGGATTTGCCAGATTGGTTTGTTAATCCACCTGAAAGTAAGGAATTTATCTATGGTACAGGAACAGCAGAATCAAAGATGCTAAAAGTCGCAATAAGTAAAGCAAAATTAGAGGCAAAAGGAAATATCGCAGCTACTATTAGTAGCAAAATTGAAAGATTAAAAAAGGACTTTATAGAGTCCACAGGATTATCAAAACAAGAAGAAATTATTTCGCAGTTCACACAAGTGCAAAAAGAAATTACAAGTCAAGAGCTTATCGGAGTTGTACTTGAAGAGCAATCTCTTAACCAAAACAATAATATTTATATTGTCTATGTCTTAATGAAATATCCAGTTGGTAAGATGGGTAAAGATTTTGTCCAGAGATTATCTGCTAATGAAAAATTATGGACAGAATTTAAGGCTTCCAAGGCTTATGATGAATTGAAACAAGAAATTGAAGAATACGAGGAAAAAAGAGGATATTAGGCAATAATTAGGATGTGTGTCATAATTAACTTTACAGTGTAATAGTTTTTCTAACTTCTTTGTTGAAATATACTAGGCTTTACGCCATATGCATTATGTGGTTAGATGATAATAAAAGAGAAACTTACTTGAAATTTGTTACTGATAAGCGGCTTTACAGAATGATTGATGTTATTGATACACGGACTAATTACATTAGTTTAGTTTTAGAAAATCTTTATCAGCCGCATAATGCTAGTGCAGTTATTCGCAGTGCAGAAGCTCTTGGCATTCAGACCATCAATGTTATAGAATATGAAAATAAATTTACACCTTCCTTAAAAATTACGAATGGCACTGAAAAATGGATTTCTATAAATAGATATAAAACTGTGGAAGAGTGCTTTCAGAGTTTACGAGAATCTGGATATAGGATTTTATATGCTGACCCTAATGAAGAGAATCATTATTTAGATGAAATAGATTTGGATAAGAAAATTGCTCTTGTATTTGGTGAAGAGAAGCCTGGATTAACAGAAAAAGCAAAAAAGCTGGCTGATGCAGGATTCCGTATACCAATGTTTGGTTTTGTTCAGAGCTTTAATATTTCAGTTGCAGCTGGGATAAGCTTATTTACTTTAAGGACACAATTAGAAAAGAGTGTCGGTAAATCTATATTTTTATCTGATGAAGAGAAGGCACATCTATTAGAAGAATGGATGATAAAATACACTCCTTATGGAATGTATATTCTATCGACCACCAACCACCAATCATCAACCAAGGAGTCATAATGCATAATAATGATAGCAGGAAAGTCCATCTTGGAAACACAGAAATAGAAATTCCACCTATAAAAAAGGGACTGATAGGTATAATAATTTTAGTCATTGTTGGATTAATTTTATTGTTCACATCATTTTTCGTCATAGAAGCAGATGAAGCAGGAGTTATCAGAAGGTTTGGTAAATATGTGCGCACAACAAATCCTGGATTAAATCTCAAAATTCCATTTGGTATAGAAACACTAAACAAAGTAAAGGTTAAAAGAGTTTATAAAGAAGAATTCGGTTTCCGTACAATTAAGCCAGGTGTTACAACTCAATATGCTAAAAGAGGATATGAAAGTGAATCAAGAATGTTAACAGGGGATTTAAATATTGCTATTGTGGAATGGATTGTCCAGTATAGAATTAAGGATCCAGTTAAATATCTATTTAATGTAAGACACATAAATGAGAGCATTCGGAATATAGCAGAATCAACGATGCGGAGGTTGGTAGGTGATTATAGTGTAGATGAAGTAGTAATCCTAGGCCGTAGAGACATTGCTTATGAGACGAAAACCGAAATGCAAAAATTACTTGATAATTATGAAACAGGAATAGAGATAACAAATATAAATTTACTTGATGTTAATCCACCAGATCCTGTTAAACCTGCATTTAATGCTGTTAATTCAGCAAAACAAGAAAGAGAGAAAATGATTAATAATGCATGGGAAGAGTATAATAATATAATTCCAAAAGCCAAAGGCGAGGCAGAACAAACCATAAGTGAAGCAGAAGGATATGCGATTGATAGAATTAATAGGGCTAAAGGTAATGCAGAAAAATTTAATGCGATATACAGTGAATATCGCAATGCCAAAACAGTAACACGAAAGCGACTCTATCTTGAAACTATGGCAGAGATTCTTCCTAAAATAGAGGAAATCTATATAATAGATAGTAAGCAGAAGAATATACTACCTCTATTAAATATTGGGAAAAATGTTAAGCAATTAGTTAAATAGCGAATCAAAAACTATAAAGAAGCAAATATTGGAGGGAAATAATGAAGCGCGGAATATTGGTTATCATCGTTATTATATTAGGATTGATAGTTCTCATAGATGCTTTATATATTGTAAGTGAGACAGAACAGGTAATTATTACTCAGTTTGGTGATCCTGTAGGTGGTGCAATCAAAAAAGCTGGATTACATATCAAAGCCCCATTTATTCATAAAGTCCATTATTTTGATAAGAGAATATTAGAATGGGATGGCAACCCAAATCAAATACCTACTGCGGATAAGAGATACATTTGGATTGATACTTTTGCTCGTTGGAAGATTGAAGACCCACTTAAATTTTACCAATCTGTCCATAATGAAATGAATGCTCATAGCAGATTAGATGATGTTGTTGATGGTGCTACAAGAGACAATATCAGTAGTAATACTTTAATTGAATTGGTGCGAAATTCTAATCGTGAAATGAAAAGTACAGAAGAGAGAGAGACAGAAATTGACACTACCTATCTTATACCAATAGAAAAGGGACGCTCAGCAATTACTGATGCAATATTCAATCAAGCCGCAAAAATAGTACCACAATATGGGATTAAACTAATTGATGTAAGAATCAAAAGGATTAACTATGTAAAAGAAGTACGGCAAAAGGTCTATGATAGAATGATTTCTGAACGAAATAGAATTGCGGCTAAATATCGTGCAGAAGGCGAAGGCGAAAAAGCAAAAATATTAGGTGAGATGCAAAAGGAATTATATAGAATCCAATCAGAAGCTTATGAGAAAGCACAAAAAATTAAAGGTAATGCAGATGCAAAAGCAACAAAAATCTATGCAAAAGCTTACAACAAAGATCCAGAATTCTATTCTCTAATCCAATCTCTTGAAGCATATAAAACAACAGTTAGTAAAAATAATACTCTTATACTCTCTACAGATAGTGAATTTTATAAATATCTGCAAAGTGCAAAATAATCATTATTAAATAAAACATCTTTATGAAGTGCTTGACTATGTTAAGCGACATAATTATATAAATCGTCAACATAATTGACGACTCAAAAATTGTGTAGTTTTGTGGCTAAATTACTACTAAATCTTTTATTTCTAATTCATAAATTTTATGAAGTATTTCATATTATTTGCTTTATCATTTGGAATGGTCTATTTGATAACTTTTCCGATTATCAAGCTATCAACCAAGTGGAAATTTTACGATATTCCTGATGAACGGAAGATACATCAAAATCCCACACCACTTATGGGCGGAATAGCTATTTATATCGGATTTTTGGTTGGGTTGCTTTGCATTATAATATTTTTCCAAAACTTGTATCATTTACCAAAAATTAATATAATTTCTGATAAAGTGATTGGTTTTATTATTGCATCTACAATGATTATTATTCTTGGCCTAATAGATGATAAGTTTGGTATGAACCCGATAGTAAAATTTTCTGGGCAAATTTTAGTGTCTTTGATATTTTTAATTAGTGGTAAGTATTATACTTTATTAGGACCAATCTATATTAGTTTGCCTGTTTTTCTTTTTTGGATGGTTGGCTTGATAAATGCTCTAAATTTCCTAGACAATATGGATGGCATATCAAGTGGGATAGGGATAATTTTGGGATTTGGATGCTATGGCATAGGCCTTTTATCAGGTAATTATTTGTTATCAGCTTTAGCTGTGATTTTTGCTGGGGCTTGTTCTGGCTTTCTTATACACAATTTCAATCCAGCAAAAATCTTTTTAGGTGATGCAGGAAGTATGTTTATTGGTTATATACTTTCTAGTTTTGGCATTATAATGTTGGAAAAATTACCAAAATTACTATATCCTCTGCCTGTGCTTTTATTAAGTTATGCAATTTTTGACATTTCATTAGTTAGCTTTACACGACAAAGAGATGGCAGAAAAGTTATGCAAGGAGGAAAAGACCATTCTACACATCGTATTGGTACTGCTGTTGGATGCCCTAAAATTACTGCTGCTGTTGTGTATTTAGTAAATACTATTATTGTGCTTGTTACTATTTTAGTTTATCAGGTAAATGATATATATCTTTTATTGATAACCATAGGAATTTTTGCTCTTGGATTTTTATTTTTTGGAAATCAATTAGATCAAATTCCTATCAAACTATCACAAAATCAATTACATAAGAAAAAGTAATTATACAATTATTGCTATATTAAAACATACAGAATTTGGTAGCCCTGTATAAGTTTAATAAAATATCAAAATCCAAATTTCTAATGTGGTAAAAATGGTTAAAGCGACTTATATCGCTCCTACGGAGCTATGATTTGCTATTGTAATTATTGCTACGAGTATTTCATGCCTACGGGATTACAACAGATTTTTCTTTCCTACGACAGAAACTCGACTCGGGTTCTTTGAACTCGAGTCGGGTTTCACGGTCTATTGTCTGAAAATGGCTAGTCCTGTATAAGTAGTGGCATTTTGAGATGCTTTATTGATAAATCATTCACCACTACTTCTGGGGGAATACCCAGAATGTTTATATTCTAACTTAATAGTAAAGGAAACAAATGCAGTTAAAACTATTAGGAACTGCTCCTGGAATGCCTATTATTGATAGAACCCATGCGGCACTATTATGGAGTTTTGAGGAACAAGGGATTTTAATTGATGCAGGCCCAGGAACATCTATACGGATTGTGCAAGAGAAATTATCTAAGGATTTCATATCAAAAATAATTATAACACACTTTCATCCAGACCATTCAGTCGGGATCTTTATGCTGTTACAAATGTGGCTTATCCAAGAGAGAACTAATAAATTAACTATTTATATTCCAGAGGGTTCAAAAGAAAGATTTTGGAATGTTCTCAATTACTTCTATATCTTTGAAGAGGTATTACCATTTCCAATTGAAATCAAACAAATTTGTAATCTGCAAATACACAATTATTATATTACTGTATTTAAGAATACACATCTAGATTCATATAAAAAATTATTTGAGAAAAAATCTTATATAAATGAAGGATCCTCTTGGTCTGTTATTATAAATACTGAACAAAAAAGAGTTCTCTATTCTTCTGACATTGGGAATATTGATGATATAAAAGATGAGATTATCAGAAGTGATCTGATAATTGTTGATGGAATGCATATTGATTTAGATGAGCTATTTATAACGGTCTCACAAATTGATAGATATAAAAAAATTATTTTGAACCATCTTTCTGTTGATTTATTAGCTAATAATGATAAATTGATGGATAAGGTTGATAAATATGAACTAATGAATGTAATTGTTGCTTATGATGGCTGGTATGTAGATATAAGTTAGATGCAGAAGTGAAAATTAGCCACAAAACTACACAAGGCGTAGTGCGTAATGCGTAGTGCGTAGTGCGTAGTGCGTAGTGCGTAATGCGTAATGCGTA
>QMNM01000021.1 GCA_003647765.1 Candidatus Cloacimonadota bacterium | reverse complement strand
TGATTCTATTTTGTCAAGGTTGCTACGGTGTAAACACCGAGGCTGAGTCAAATAAAGAACACTGAAGCGTTCTTTGAATATGGTTTTTAGTATGCTTTCTTTGACTTAAGGTGTGGATTTATCCAGTCGCTGACTTACCTCTTTTTGTCAAACGATCTTGGAAGGTCGTTCTACTTCTTAACTTCTTGAACTCTTGTCTTCTTGTTTTCTTGACCGGATCAAAATATCAATAATATCTTGAAATAGCTGTTAATTTTCCTGATTCTATTAGTTTTTTTGTATATTCGTTCTGAGAATTGTTGAATATATTTTCTGTAGTGTTCATTTCAATAAGGTTGCCATTTTGAAGGATAATTATCTTATCAACCAATTTTCTAACTATGAACAAGTTATGACTTATCAAGATAATGGACATTTCTATTTTTTCTTTAAGGGAATTAAGTAGTTCTATGATTTTTATCTTATTAGATTCATCAAGAGAAGAGACAGGTTCATCTGCTATAAGAATAGAAGGTGAGACAGCTAATGCACGAGCAATAGATACTCTTTGGGCTTCACCACCTGATAATTCATCAGGATATTTATGGAGTGTATTATGCGGCAAGTTGACTATATCAATAATCCTTTTATTTTTAATATATTTGAAGATTTATCAAGTTGAGATGTATTATTTTCACAAAGGTCTTACTGTTTTTATGCATTTAAACCAATCTAATGTAAGTTGGATTGTAGGGCAGAGTGACTGCAATATTTCCAGATTGTACCGCTGTTATTTTGATACTTCTATCTTTCATTTTTCTATATTTGGACTAATGAATTATGCAAAATAGATTATTTTTCTCAATCTCACACAAGAGTCCATTGAAGATATTATGCTACGGACTTGTGTATTTCTTGAGTATCATCTTTACTTCTAAGATTACAAAGTGGTTTTTCTTTTTTTAGTACTACATTTTCAGAGATGATACATTGATGAATTTCAGGTTTGGAAGGCAATTCAAACATAATATTACTCATAAAGTCCTCCATAATTGCTCGTAATCCGCGAGCACCTATGCCTCTCTTAATGGCGATTTTCGCTATCTCCTCCAATGCCTTATCTGTGAACTCTAACTTCACATCCTCTAATTCAAATAGTTTCTTATACTGTTTGCAAATTGCATTTTTTGGCTGTGTCAGAATTTTTATTAAGGCACCAGTACCTAATTTATCCAAAGTTGCAATTACTGGCAATCTTCCAATTAACTCGGGAATTAGTCCATATCGCAAGAAATCTTGTGGTTCAACATGAGCCAGTATGGAATTTAAACTCTTTCTTTTTTTACTAATTACATCTACACCAAATCCAATAGCATTTTGTTTAGTTCTCTCAGTAATAATTTTCTCTATGCCATTAAAAGCACCACCACATATAAAAAGTATATCTTTAGTATTGATTTCAATAAAATCTTGATTTGGGTGTTTGCGACCACCTTTTGGAGGCACATTAACTTTTGTTCCTTCTAAAATTTTCAATAATGCCTGTTGTACTCCTTCACCAGAAACATCACGAGTAATGGTTGGTGTTTCTGACTTGCGTGAGATTTTATCTATCTCATCTATGTAAACAATCCCTTTTTCAGCTCGTTCAAGATTGTAATCAGCATTTTGAAGCAATCGTACCAAAATATTTTCTACATCTTCACCTACATACCCAGCTTCTGTAAGAGTAGTAGCATCAGCAATAGCAAATGGGACGCTGAGAAACTTGGCTAATGTCTGAGCGATTAATGTTTTACCTGTTCCTGTGGGACCAATCATCAAAATATTACTCTTTTCCAAATCTACATCACGAATGGACTTCTGCTTAAAAATCCGTTTATAATGATTATACACTGCAACAGATATAATTCGTTTAGCCTTTTCCTGACTAATTACATACTCATCAAGATATTTCTTAATCTCAATTGGAGTAGGTAAATTAAAATCGCTTGCGTTTATTTCTTCCTCTTCTTTTTCAATAATAGCATTACACATTTTAATACAGTCCGTACATATTGCACCAGAAATACCTCTGATCATACGGCCAACTTCCCTCTCGGATTTACCACAAAAAGAACAAGTTAAGTATAACATAATATCACCTATTGAATTGCACCAACACAGGAAAATAATAAAATATATTTTTACTCAATTTTCTCAGAAGCAAAAATTACAGAATAAATCATATTGTTAATTTCAAAATTCTAATTTCTAATGTCAAATAAAATGCCAAAATATAAATGACAAAGTCATTGTTTCTGCTCGGATTTTTTGGAATTTTTTAGCAAATTCTATAATATCATCATCAAACTTTCCAGTTCTCTCCTCTAAATTGTGTTTCTTCCTATTTTGTAATTTGTTATTTGTAATTTGAAATTTCATTAGAAATTAGTTATTTGTAATTAGGTAATTTTCACAATATCTCCTGCGAAACTTAAATTTTTTATCTGTGCTGATCTATGTATTATTATTCTCTATTTTACCAATTGTTTCCTACTTTTAATAACTTCATCAATAATTCCGTACTCTTTAGCCTCTTCTGGATTCATAAAATAGCTTCTGTCCGTATCTTTCTCAATTTTTTTTAATGACTGACCTGTAAGTTTTTGTAAAATATTATTAATTTGATTTTTTGTTTTTATTATTTCATTGGCATGTATAGCTATGTCAGATGCTTGTCCTTGTACACCGCCCATTGGTTGATGAATCATAATTCTTGAATTAGGCAATGCTGATCGTTTTCCACGAGTACCAGCTGCTAAAATCAATGCTCCCATACTTGCGGCTTGACCCATACAAATTGTAGCAACATCAGGACGAATGTATTGAATAGTGTCATAAATAGCTAAACCTGAACTAACAATTCCACCTGGCGAATTGATATACATATAAATATCTCTATCTGGATCATCACCTTCTAAATGAAGCAGTTGAGCAATTACTATGTTAGCCATATTATCATCAATAGGATAGCCAATGAAAACTATTCGCTCCTTCAATAATCTGGAATAAATATCGTAAGCCCGTTCCACTTTTCCTACTTGCTCTACCACCATTGGTATTAATGGCATAAAATCCTCCTATTATCCATATATTTTAATGTAATATTCTTGTGATTGCTTTTACTCCTCTTGTTGGTTTGCCTTGTCAGTATTTATCTCTTCTTTGGGTTCAACTATTTTACAGCTATTTATAACATTTTTCAGAATCTTCTCTTGCTTTAATAGCTTTTCTATTACATCTCTTTTTAACTGCTTTTTATACACTTTTTTAAACTTTTCTAAATCCATTTGATGTTCTTCTGCCTCTTTAATAATCTTATTTTCTATCTCTTCATCAGTTACTTCTGCTGTTTCTAATTCTGTCAGTTTCTCAATAATATAATCTCTTTTCAATTTCTCTATAATAGGCTTTCTCATTCTTTCAAGATACTTTTCAAGTAAGGATTTGTCCAAATGTTTTATATCTACAAGATTCATAAGATTGCGAATAGCAAGTTGTTCAACCTTACTTTCTGGAACTTCAAAATTATTCTTTTCTATCACATAATTAAACCAAGCATCTTCTTTAATTTTACTATTCAAATTTTCAATATCATTTTGAATATCCTTGCGAATTGCATGTTTCATCTCATCTATAGTTTCATATTCTCCAGTATCCTTTGCTAATTCATCATCTAAATCCGGCAATTCTTCTATTTCTACCTCATTGACATCTACAATAACATTTTTGGGTTCATTCAAGTCCACTATATCTGAAAATTTTTCTATTATATCTTTATCAAAATATTCTATTACTGTTTTTATTTTATCAAACTTTTTTACACCAATCAAATCTTTATCAAATTGTTTTCCAAATTTGTTAGAGCCGATTTTGTAAGTTTTATTATTATATAACATTATTTTTTTACCATTTTTATCTATAACCGTTATATTACAAACTACCAGATTATTCTCTTCTGCTGGACCTTCTTTCTCTTTCACATTAGCAAACTGTTCTTGTATTTTTCTTAATGCAAAATTTACCTGTTCTTCATTAAATTCGTGCAATTTTACAGCTAGCTCAATTCCTTTATAGTCAGTAAGTTCAAATTCAGGATCAATATCATAGGAAAATGTTATGTTCATATCACTTTTCTTGTCCCATTCAACTTTTTTTACACTTCCTCTTGCGGCTGGCGTAATGTTTTTGTCTTTAATGATTTCATCAAAATATTTAGGTAAATATTCATCATAATACTCTTCTAATGCTTGTTTTCCATAAATATTATCAATCATAAATAACGGTGCTTTCCCTTTTCTAAAACCATGAACAACTATACTTTTCCTATACTTCATAAGGATTTTTTGATAATCTTCTTTTGCCCGATTTGATTCAACAGTAGCATAAAGTTCTCTCTTACAATTACTGATTTCTTTGATTTCTACTTGCATTTTTCCTCCAATAAATTCTTTGGTGCGAAAGAGGGGACTTGAACCCCTACTCTGTTTCCAGAACTGGATTCTAAGTCCAGCGCGTCTGCCAATTCCGCCACTTTCGCATTAGCCAAAAACCTGACTATTAAACAAAAATTCAATAATAACATCTTTAGTGTCAAATTTAATTATTTATCAGGAATTTCGCAAAATGTTCTTTGATTCTACTTTGTCAACTTAGATTGCTTGATTATACAGGATTTTTAATTCTGTATTTCACAAATATTATCTGAATTGATACCCAGCAGAAAAATACCAAAATTCATCATCCTTACTTCTATTATACATAAGTTCTATAGGCCCAAAATTTGTACCCATTTCTAAGCCAATTGCAATACCAGAGCGAGGAAGTCCTTTCATATCCTTAATAAAATCTTCAAAACTCCTAAATGATTTAATATCTCCACATCCGTATTTAACAGATAAAAATAACCTGTCTCGCGGATCATTTACAAATTGTTTTAACAAAATCCTTAATGTTCCAGATAGATAAACATAATCCTCTCCAAAAATTTTCGCGTTTGAATATCCACAAAAATCTATAGACGGATTATTCTGTAAATAAGCAATATATGGCACATTACCATCACTTATGACCAATCTGTTATCTAAGTCAAATGTGAGACGATGAAATATAGTATAAACTATCCGATTATCTAAATAAAAACGATAGAAATTATAATCAGATTTTAGACCTCTATGAAATAAAGAGTACGCAAATTTACGATATAATCCTTGTGTAGCATAAGGCATTTTGTCTAAACTGTCATAAATAAACTGGAAACCAAGTCCAGAAAGTGTTAAATTTTTATCTGTAATTATATTTAATACTGAGGAATCATCTTTCAAAATTGCATTTTTTGCCTGATAGATAAGTGTGCCAATTCCTAATTTCTTATAATCCAAAATGCCAATTTTATAGATCAAATTTCCGTTTTTACATCTGCATTTCCGTCCCTTAATATAGTCCTTTCCTGATTTATAATTTATCAAAAAAGATTGGGTTATGTAAGTAGAAAATAATCTGTCAGATGAAAATCTAATGCCAAACTCGCTTTGGTCACCAAATTTTGTATAAATTTCACCAAAATCCCCTGTGCCAAAAAGATTCTTATGCCCAATTGAAAAATAAGCAGATGAGGATTCTTGAGTGTTATAACTTGCTCCAATACCAATTTCACCATAAGGAACCTCTTTTACTATGTAGTCAAGTTTCACATTCCCATTATTTGACAAAGATACATCAAAATTAACTAAACTAAAAAGATTAGTACTATAAATACGGTCAATATCTTTTCTTATTTGATTGATATTAAAAATAGTATTTGTTGTAGTATTAATTTCTCGTTTAATAACTGAACATTTAGAAATCTCGTTCCCTTGTACATTGATATTGGCAACCACTCCTTCATTTATATGAAAAGTTACTTTGTTGTTATTTATGTTGACTGAATCTATATAAGCAAGAATGTATCCATCTTTTACATATTTATCCTCAATATGCTTTTTTATCATTTCTATTGAACATTGTGATAAATAATTTATTTTACCTATACCATCTAATAAGGTCTGTTGAGTATATATTGTATTTCCACAAATATCAATCTTTTTTAACAAAGGATTTTTCTCTATTTCAATTCTCAATGTAGTATTTTTCCCTTTTACAATTAAGGAAGCAACCAATCCCTTTATTGCTGGATGATGTTTGAGCATCCGTAAATAGTTAATTATTTCATTATAATGATAGTTATAATGTTCTGGCAAATAATGAATGTCTAATGGAGTTTCATGATCAGTCAATATTACGACTTTATCTATAAAATAAGAAGTATCAACACTAGAACTGTATAATAGTTTTTTTATCTGATTTATTTTATTCCGAGTAGTATCTTCTCCGAGTTTGATAAATTGTTCTACCTTATCAAATTCTGTATTAGTAAGTTGTTCTGAAGCTGGTCTTAAAACAACATCAGCTAATTGCATCTCTTGATCTATACTCTGTTTCATCATAATATTGATTATTTGGTCTCCGATGCCTAATGCGGATTTTAGGTCCTTCTTTTTCCGTAGAAAACTTGATGTATTAGAGGCAATTATTTTATCAACTGGTTTTCTTTTCATTACAGAGATTGGTAAATTATTAGTTAATCCACCATCAAGATATAACACAGTATCAATCTCAACAGGAGAGAACACAAAAGGAACAGCTAAACTAGCTAATAAAGCATCAATTAAATTGCCATTTGTAAATTCATTTTGCATACCATCCAAAATATTTGTTGCTATTATGAAAAGTGGAGGATGTAATTTTGAAAAATCATTTTTTGATATGTAGTTAGCCCGTGTGAAATATTCAGCCATTCTTATACGCATCTTTTGCATATTAGAAAGTGCAGAAGGAAACTGAATCTTCCAATTCTTAAATTGGATTCTGATAATATTTTTATCTCTTTCCTGTCTAGCGTAAAAATAGTATTTTTCCCGTTCTAGCTGAGGATTGATTATTCCTTGCCAGTCCAGATTTTTCATTATTTGTTCTATCTGATAAGGTGTATATCCACTTGCATAAAAAGCGGCAACTAATGCTCCAAAACTCGTTCCACCTATATAATCAATCGAAATATTATTTTCTTCCAAAATTCTCAATACTCCGATATGAGCAATTCCTCTGGCTCCTCCACCACTTAATACTAACCCAATTTTGGGATATTCCAAGTGTTCTGGGCTAATTTTAATTACTTGCTCACCAAAAACTTCAGAACTGAATATTCCTTTGGAATATAATAACAAAAGAAAGAATAGTAGTTTAATTATCCGCATAAGTTTTTCTCTATGCTAAATATGCTTAAAAATTTGGTTTTCATCAAAAATTCTTTTTTACGAGCTTGGAAGGTCGTTCTACTGCAGTGTTACTTTAATTCTGATAGTTATTTTGTATGACATTTAGATATAGAAGCCCACGATTTTAATCGTGGGTATATAAGCCAATAACTAATACATAACCATTTTAATGGTTTTTAAAACCGTTGAAACGGTTATGAATATGTTGTTCTGCGTTCACCCCACAATTGAAGTTGTGTGCTTCTGTCTATCAATCAGAATTTACTTTACAGTGCATTGCTTTCAAATATCCATAAATTTGACCTAAAGAAATTCCAGCATCGTTTGGCGGGATTTTATTATTGAAAAATGGAGAGAATCCATTATCCAATAATTTCGTCTTGGTCTTCTCTACCAAAAAATCATTCTGAAATACACCGCCAGAAAGGGATATATTATGTATTCTATACTCATCACGCAATCTTTTACAAATCTCAACAATTATATTAACTATCGTAAGATGAAACTTTACTGCAATTTCATTAGTTGAAATTCCTTTTGAAATGTCCGTAACTATTCCATCAATCATTGGCAAAATATCTATATGTAATGGAATTTGTTTATCGTCTAATTTCCATAAATATCTGCCTTTTTCAATATCATTTTGACCTGTTTGTGTCAATGCTTGTAATTTCATTGCTGATTCACCTTCGTAACTGTTGTAATGACAAATAGAAATTATACTTGCAACTGCATCAAATAATCTTCCTACACTTGAGCTAAACAGACGATAATTTCCATTTTCCTGTGTTCTGCTTCCTGTGTTCTGCTTCCTGTGTTCTGTCTCCTGTGATAATAATTTTGTTATTGCCTTTTGATAATGGAATTTTTCTTCTGGATAGAATTCGTCAATCAATTTTTTATTAGTGAGATAAAGATAAGTCAATCCCATACGCCATGGTTCTTTGATAGATTTTGCACCAGAAATTAGAGGCACATATTGCAGATGAGCAAGTCTCTTCATATTGTTATGTTTATATACAAAGAATTCTCCACCCCAGATTTGCTCATCATCTCCAAAGCCAGTGCCATCAAAAGCAACTCCAATTGTTTCTTGTAAGTTATGTTCTGCCATTACACTATAAATATGTGCTTTATGATGCTGTATATAAACAATTTTTATATTTTTGTTTTCAGCATACTCTTTAGCAATGCGAGTAGAGAAATAATCAGGATGTTTGTCTGCTATAATAACCTGTGGATTTATCTCAAATAGATGCTCAAAATAGTCAAGAGAGCGCTTGTAAAATTCCTGATTAGAGAAAAATTGTAAATCGCCGAGATACTGACTGCCAAAATAAAGATTATTTTTCCATAGACCAAAGCTAGCTTTCAAATCACCACCTGCACCAATTATTTCCAATTTCGTGTCTAATTTTACAGGTATTGGCAAAGGCACATAACCACGAGCACGACGAACTAATATTTGCTCTTTCCCGGCAAATCTGACAATGGAATCATCACACTGATTATAAATCTCGCGATTATGCAACAAAAAATAATTTGTAATCACTGACAAACTTTCCATTGCCTTATGATTATCCTTTTCAATTGCTCGGTCTGAAATATTGCCACTGGTCATTACTAATAATTTTGTCTTTTGCAATAGAACATAATGAAGAGGAGTATAAGGCAACATAAAGCCGACTTGCTTCAATCCCGGAGCAATGTGATTAAGTTTATCATTTTTTTTATCTAACAACACAATTGGCTTTATCTGTCCAGTTAACAAATCTTTCTCATAATCATTTATATTTGCATATTTTTCAATGGTCTCAATTGTGTTAGCCATCAGAGCGAATGGCTTTTGTGGACGATTTTTTAATTCCCTTAATTTATTTACAGCATCTTTATTTAATGCATCACAGGAAATATGAAAGCCGCCAAGTCCTTTTATAGCAACTATTTTTCCAATTTTTAGCAGTTCAATAATCTTTTGTAATGCCAAATCCTGTTCAATGCTATTTGCTATTTTGCCATTTCGTAATTCAACATAAGTAATTTTTGGTCCACAAACTGAACAAGAATTTGGTTGAGCGTGGTATCTTCTATTATCAATATTTTCATATTCTGACTGGCATTTATCACACATTTGAAATTTATCCATTGTGGTCTGATTGCGGTCATAAGGCAGTTTTTTAATAATAGTAAATCTAGGCCCACAATTTGTGCAATTAGTAAATGGATAATGGTATCGTCTATCTGTTTTGTCTAATATCTCTCTCAAACAGTCAGTACAAGTAGCAATATCTGGCGGAATATAGGTGTTGATAATACTGAATTTTTTACTCGGTCTGATAACAAATTTATCATAATCGTAAATAATCTGATTTTGCCAAATTATAGAATGTTCAAGAATAAGCGATAATTGTGGATTGTTATTTATGATACTATTGTAGAATTGCTCTATTTTTTCTTTATTGCCAACAACAATAATTTTGACTCCGAACTCGCGATTTTCAATATAGCCAGTAAGTGCAAATTTCTTTGCTAATTTACTAATAAAAGGGCGAAATCCTACGCCTTGAACAATGCCTTTGATAATGATTTCTGCTTGTGTTTTCATAATAAATAGGAGTTTCTCATTTTATAATTATGAATCCGGTCTAAAAAGCCACGAAGGACACGAAGTAACACGAATATAATTTTTATAGCTTTAATAAAATCAATCTTTTAAAATCTGTGGTTGATTCTTTTTAGCTCGGACTTAAATATTTGATCCATAAATTTAGAATTTCTTTTCCATAAATAATAGAAATATATGCAGAAAGCGAAAGAAATGCTCCATAAGGAATGGTCTCGGATTTTTTATGTGAGAATATATAATAAACTATACCTAAAACTGAGCCAAAAAATAATGTAAATAATGTAAGTTGCCAGCCAATAAATATACTAATAGCAATTGATAGTTTTATGTCGCCACCGCCTATAGCTTGCTGTTTTGTTATACATTGATACACTAATCCTACAATTGTTAATATTCCACCACCTATTAAGATTCCTAAAAATAATTGAATAATATTGATTTTGCTCCAAAAAGAAAATAGTAAACCTATTACTATTAAAGGCAATGTAATTAAATTTGGGATAATCCTGTTTTCCCAATCTAAAAAGAAAATAATAATGAAAGCAGAAGTGAGAATTAAATACTTATAAAAGTTTAATCCGATAGGATTATTGATATAGATAATAAGGAAAAATAAAGGGGTCAATAACTCTAACAAAAGATGATTAAAACCGAATTTGTGAGAGCAATATGGGCATTTTCCTTTTAATAAAATATAGCTTATAATTGGTATTTTATGGTAAAATTTTAAATGTTGATGACAGATTTCACAGAAGGAGCTTGGCTTGAATATAGAGATTTTACGAGGTAATCTATAAATTATTAGTGAGAACAAACTCCCAGCAGAAGCTCCAAAAATAATAATTATTATATAAATGATTCTGTTGATACAACTCCTTTATACATTACCAATTTTAATATAACACGGATGACACTGATTACACTGATTTTCACTGATTAATTTTTTTGATTGCTACGGTGTCAACACCCTCGCTTTACCCAATGAAATAATTACTTTATCTCTACATCTTTGGTCTAATCTATTTTTATATTTTACAGGGTAAATCAATAAAAGAACGCTAAAGCGTTCTATTAGCCACAAAATTACACAAAAACACACAAAACCTTGTTAGCCAAAAAGTAAATATTTTAATTTGTGAATTCGTGGCTTTAATAATATTAGAACGCTTTTTTTGACTTAGCGTGTTGGTTCACCCACTCGCACTTTTGTAACTTGACAAAGTAAAACTGAGTACATATTACAAGTCCTG
>QMNM01000020.1 GCA_003647765.1 Candidatus Cloacimonadota bacterium | reverse complement strand
CTTGAACCATCGTCTCTCTCAAAAATCTGAGAGATGACTTTCTTTACTAAGGATGCACTAATTGTTCCAATTCTCATTGGGTTAATAGTCCTATAATAATATACTACATCACCAACTTTTAGTAGGTTGTATTCTTCAATTGTCATATCATAAGCTCCGGGTTTTTATTAGTAAAAGTTTCAATCATTTGAATCATTTCTTTCATAGCTATTAACTCATCCTTGAGGTATTTAGCAATATACTTATTTGCTATTTCTTCAGTGCCAAACCATTTGTTATTAAATGCATGGGAATAAACCTCTGATGTTTTCAAGTCAATTAATCCTGTGCTTTGTTCATGTATTACATTTGCAACAAACATTTTTACACGGTGATGGCACTTTCTTATAGAACCATTTTCAACAGTAGTTTCAATGATTACCCACTTTGGGGGAGGAGTGCTATTCATCTGTTGTATTTGTATCTCTGATATATCTGTATGTTACATCATATATGAAGAATGGTAGATAGTTGATGTATGTTTCTTTCCCAACTATATCGGTATATAGAGTCAGTTGTTTGTTTTCATTCTCTTGAACATTTCTATATCCAATTCTTTCATTAGTTTCTAAATCATAGAATGACACCACTTTATACTTCAATTGAATGAATTTATCATTTGAACTATCTTCATCATTATCTTTTATTCTTGAGCCGTCTTTTGTTTTGTCTATAATAATGATTGATATTTTAGTTATTTGGTTGTCTCTATGAGAATTGAAATAAAGGGGTGTTTCCATTATTAAGATTGTGAGTATGAAGATACTCAGACCCTGCTTAAGTGTTTTGTTTCTATCTTCCTTATCGGTAACAGAAGTATCGTATGTCCATACAAGTAATACTACCATTCCTACGGCTAATGCAATAAGTTTAACATAAATACCTTGCTCAAAACCTATAATAATTAAACTGAGAAACCCACCAATTACAATTGAAATTAGTAACATAGCGAGTGAGAAATTTGGAAACCAAGGTATGGTCTTGTTGAGAAATTCCGATTTGATGTTCATATAAACCCTTTAATATTTAGGGTAGTATATCCTATCGGAGATTAATAAGGGCTTAAAGTTCGTAGAAGTCGTTGAGTAAATTATTGAATACGAATAATCTTTTGTTCTGCTTTTTGGCGAGTTTGAATGAATGGGCCGTTCCTTTGCTTCTGCCATCCCAAAAAGCTACACCAAAATCTGCATTATCCCATATTTCCACATTACGAATGAAGCCTGCTTGTTTACCTATGCTCCAATCTGGAACAAAAATTGATAACTCTAAGTCATTAGCCCAAGCATATTTTTCTGCTAAAGAGTCAGCACCATCAGCACCACCACTAACAATCCGAGTAAAACCAATATCTTTCTGTAATTCATCTAATATAACCTTTGCTGTATCATAATCTGTAAATTTTCTACTACCTACTACCGCTAATCTCATTAGTTTCTACCTAATAGATTGTCCCAAGCTTTTGGGTCGGATAAAATCTTTTCAGGGTGTTTGTCCATCATAAATTCAATGAACTGCTGCTTAAACGGTTCCATAAAATCTACATATTCTGTATCCTGTAATGAAACAGTTCTACCAGCTCGTGCAATGTTGTTCAATTTGAACATTGTATTTTCGTCAACATCCATTGGTCGAAGAGTAAGCTCAAATGATTGATGTTGTCGTTGTATTGTTTCCCTAAACCCATTCATATATGGATCAGCAACACTTATTTGGTATTGCTCTGGTTCAGTTCTATGTTCTACATTAGTAACTATAAATCTATTTGGCATTTTGTATCCTTAGAATAAAATATTTTCATTTGAATCTTCTTTTACTACGATAGGTGCTACTGCAACTAATTTTTTGGATTCAATGTATTCTTCCATGTCAACATTTTCCCAGTAGTCTATTCTCTTATGGGCAATTTCAACATAATCTTCACTAAGCTCTGAACACTCAAATAATTCTTTATCAAACCCAGCTTTCATAAATCCTATAATCTCTGAACCACTTCCACTAAAAGGAAAGAATACATTTTGAGGATTAGGAGATTTAAGTAACTGAGCAACCTTATAAATCATCTTAATTGGTTTAAGAGTTTTAAGTGGGGTGAGTATTTCTACTCACCCCATCCTCCTTCTCATTAAATAATTTTTGTAAATCAACTGGTAGTTGATTGTATTGTGTTTCTGATAATATCAATTATTTTTCCTTTATTTTTATATACATCATGTTCCCAAAATCTTAAAACAGTAATACCCATTTTAGACATATAGTTGTCTTGACTTTTATCAAAATTCATTCTTTTCTGTTGTCTTTTATCCGGTATTCCATCTTTTAACTTTGTAGGATGACCGTGCCAATAATCTCCATCCCACTGTATAACTATATTATATTTTACAATAAAAATATCAACTAAGAATTTTTTAGCTACCAAATATTGCGAGTCATATTCAATAAATAAATCTTCAAGTATTGAATTTCCAGCTAATTCCAATTTATTTAGTTTCTTATTTTTACTTTGATTTTCATTCATTTTAATAAGCATTTCTGTTCTTATTGGGTCTAAATCTCTACATTTCTGAGAACAATATTGAATCTGTTCACCTCTATCTGTTTGTTGTTTTAATCGTGAAGGATATACTTCAAAAATATTTTTACACATTTTACATTTGAATGGTATTTTTGTGCATTGTTGCCCAATATCGGCACATTCTTTTGAGCAATATTTTGAATCTTTATGGCAAAGTGGAACATAATATTCTTTTGAACATACGTTACATTTATTATTAAAACCCTTTTTTGTAGGTATAGGTTTTATCATGACACCACATTGCATTGAACAGGTTCGTTGGCTACTATTCAATCGCTTATAAAATAAATTACCGCATACTTCACAAGGTATATCCATACCAGTTCTTTTCTTTGAAACTTTACCTTTCATATTTAGATTAACACATTCTCTTGAACAAAATATCTTATTTATTTTTGATGTCTTATCTACAAAAGTTTCCTTACAGTGCTCACACAATTTTGTCCTTCTTGTAATTTCACAAGCTTCACATCGTCTTACTCTTTTTTTATTTACTTCAATACCACAATCTATACATTTCATATTTTCCTACCTTTAATGGTTATATATTTATTTATAGAGTAATGTAACTTTTTATTAATTTTAAGGTTTTATTATCAATTTTTTGATTGAGTTCATAAGTTGTTGTTCCAGCATTTCGTTCTTTAGTTGATACTTTAGAACTGTAAATAGCGATATCTAATTCTTCGTCCATATAAGCGATTTGGTGTAATATTCTTGAAGCACCACCACTATCTTTTTTTGCATCATCCATTTGAACTTCATTGAACTTACCATAAGTGTCATTAGGGTTCTTACCTCTACGAGTATAAGAAGATTTTCTTGCTCCACTTGTTAGAGTTCCACTTTGTTCATCTAATGCTTCAGCAATTTCAGTATCCACAATTAGTTGAGATGGGTATCTACCTGTTGCTTGTGCTTGAGCTACTTTTTCTTTCATCTTTTCTTTGTGTTCAGCAAGTTTATCTTCATCGTGCATCCACGGTCTATCAAAACCATCTTTACTGATAACTGCACCGTCAGAAGAAGTTGCTCCACCATCAAGTGAATCAGATGTAGGCACTCTACCGTCATCAATTGCCCAAGTGCTTGGACTAATAGTTGTATCACCATTCTCAAAATCAAAAACATCATCTAAAACAGATTTATTTTTAGTTCCTTTCTGGAATACCATAATAGTTTCAAGGACTTGTTTCATAGGACTTAAAGAGTATCTATAACCAGTGTATTTCTGACCTAAATCAGAACCAGCTTCTGTAATCGTACAAGCACCATCAACATCCATACTATTGTCATTGAAACCATTCTCTTTATAGACACCAGAGCCAAAAGCTGAATTAGCCATTTTTTTGGCTTTTTCTTCGTCATAACCAACAACTTCTCGCTTTGCACCAAGTCGTTTGTCGATATTCTTACTTAGGTCGGCACTCTTTGGAAATGAACTCATAAAATACCAATACAATGATTGTTTGATTTCAAGTTTAGCAGCTACTCCATAATACTGGAATAACATAAGTTGTCTGTCAATACCAAAGAACAAAATTCTTCCACCGTATTTAAGAACTCTATTTGCTTCCACAAAAAATGATTCCCAAAAAGTATGGTCTGGCATTTCCCACTTACTCATAAAGTCTTTAGCAGATTTATATTTTGGCTTTCCATCAGTATCAATGAATACTGTTGAACCAAGAGCATAAGGTGGGTCAGCAAAGATAATATCTTGTGAATTATCTTTTAATTTCTTTATCTTTTCAAGAGCACATATGTTCTCAATAGTCATTTCAAGCCTTTTTTATTTGTTTAAGTATTTAACAATCTTTAATACACTTTTAGATACTTCTAATTTGTCTTTCGCTTCAATAGCTTTATTAAGTTCTCTTGAAAGTCTTGATTTGTATTTCTTTTTTCCAGAATCTGTTTCTGTTTTAATTGATTCCGTAATCATTTTGATTGCAGTTGAAGCTCTTACGACCTTTACTACATCTTTGTCGGTTTTGACTTCTTTTACTTCTTTAGTTTCGGCTTCTGTGTCCGAGCTAAATAGATTAATAAACGAGTTCCACCATTGTGAGATAATTTTCATTTTAGTTCCTTACTATATTGTTTGTTATTATTATACATTAAAATATACTAAATTCTGTATTCTGGATATATTTCAAACCATTCTTCAAGAGTGATTTTACCATAATTTTCGTGTATATCGTCGTCACCAATACCCGTATCAGATAATATATGCCCTGAATTATTGTAAAGTATGAACTCGTCTTTTACAGACAAGAACCTATTACTATCTATATGTGTAATTCTTGATAACCATACTGAATAGTCATCTACATGCTTGACTAAATCGCCTACTTCTGCTAAATCCATTTTTCTGGGTACTCCTCCATTGGATATTCTTCTTCAATTTCTTCAATCGCATTTTTAACCACATGTTGAGCTGAGAGGATAGTAATTTTATTCCACCCACTATTATCCTCATATTCTTTTACTTGTCTATTGTATGCATCTTGAACAGCAGCAATAACTTTTTGTATAGGATAAGCTTCTTGTATTTCATAGAGGTTGATATAACCATTGATATATTCTTCTACATCATTATGAAATTGGTCTTCTTCATAAAAAAAAGTATAAGCCATATTATATCCACAACTCTGGGTATTCTTCTATTGAAAAGTTTTTATCAAGAGCGATACGGAGGGCTGTTAAATCATCTGCATATAGCATAAAATCATGTGGTTTATCTTCATTCATATACCGTTGTGATATTTTGATTGCCCTTTTAACATCTGATAATTCTGATTCTTTATTTCGAGCAACGATAATGTGTGCTTTTATTGGTTCCATAAAATCTAATAGTTCGTTTGTATCTGTATCCATTAATTACTCCTTTTCTATTATACCTTTAATTTACTTAAATTATTATTAGTTAAACTAAATATAAATATATTCACAAGTAATACTAGGAAATTAATATGCATAAATATAACTACAAAAACATTATAAAGAATAAATTATTTAGACCAATGATATTAATATATTCTGCCTTAAGTTTGGCTTTATATCTCTATATTCCAGCTCAAATGGATCAAGTAGTTGAAGATTACATTAAAAAAGATGCTTTGGAACTAATATATTTTCTTGAAGCATCAAAAATGTATTATAACGATTTTATTATAGATGACATCCAAAAGAACCAAAGTTTGGAAAAACCATTTACATTTGGTTCTATTCATAAGAAGGTAGGCGGTGTTTTACCATTACCAGCAATTTTTCTTGAAGATTTAAGTAGAATGGCAAACCCAGAGAGAATTACAACTCTATATAGTGATGAACCATTTAAGAATAGAAAAAATAGGATTTTATCAAGCTCACAAAAAAGGATACTTAAAACAATTAAAAATGCAAAAGATGGTATCATTATGGAGACGGAAATAATAGATGGTATGGAATATATTAGAGTAGCTAAAGCAAATTATATGTCTCACAAAGCTTGTGTTGAATGCCATAATAACCATAAAGATAGAATGTGGGACACAAATCGTTGGAAAGTTGGTGATATGAGAGGGGTTTTAGAAACACTTACTCCATTGGATAAAACAATTCATAATCAACTGAATGAGGTGAGAAATCATATTGTATGGTTTGTTCTGATATCATTCTTCATACTTTTCACATACTATGGGTTTATTATTATGAAGCGTGAAGAAGAGTTGTCAAACTTAAATGAAAATCTTGAATTTGAATATTCAGAAGAATCTAAAAAGATTACTCTAAAAAACCTTGCTTTAGAACATAATATTTCGAGTATGTTTCTTGATTTTGATACTAGTGTGATATACAGTAAAACAAATCTATTCGGTGTTATAACTGATGTTAGTTCTGCTTTTTGTAAGATAAGTGAGTTCTCAAGCGAAGAATTAATTGGAAAGTATCATAATATGTTGCGACATAAAGATATACCTGCACGTGTGTTTGAAGAGATGTGGGAGACGATTGATAATAATAAAGTATGGTATGGTGAAATTAAAAATCGGAAGAAAAATGGTGGTTTTTATTGGGTAAGAGCAGTAATCTCACCAGCTTATGATATTGATGGAGTTAAAGTTGGGTATACAGCGATAAGGCAAGATATAACATCAGAAAAAATAGCCAAATTGAAAATATTAAAAGATAAGTTACGAGGAAAACGAAAATAATAAATCAGATGATTGCTTCTGGATAAACCTCTCCGAAAGTATTTATGAATGTTGTGTTCCAATTAATGTCAAATAATGTTTCTCCCCATTGACTATTTTCATGCACAGCGATGTTAAAATCATCTTTTGTGCAATGGAAGCTTGGAAAATTATTTTTCATCTGATTGATTACGATTAAATCTAAATCCGTATTATGGTGATTAACACTGTCAAATATAGTGATAGTTTCTTTGGTTAAAGTTTCTAATGTCATATAAACCACTCCGGATAATTAGCTTCTGTTATAGTCGGTATTTTTGCTCTTATAGTTTTTAATCTTGCAGACATTTCCAAATATTCATCATCTGTTTCCATTGTATCTCTAAGTGCATACTTCAGATGACTAATTTCTTTCTTGATGATTGCTTGTTCTGCTTCACCCCTTGAACCATGGAAGCCAGAGTAGCCATTGTTTCTAAGGATGTTAGCTGCTTTTTTTGAATCTGAATCGACCTCATTTGGCAACTTTACCTTAAATTCTTCCAAGTCAAGATAGTACTTATAATTAATATCAATCATATTTTCACCCTTATATTAATTTTTCTGGATATAATTCTGTAAGTTCTTGTTTTAATTCTGATGAAAATAATATTTCACAGGAGTATCTATAATCTAACCTAAAATCCATTGGATGTTTGACAACCTGAATAGTAAATTGTCTTGAAGCTTCTTCTGAAACTAAAGGGTATGTGGATTTGATAGAGTCTCTGAATGTGTCCTCTTGCATTTTTGTTCCAACCCCAAGTTTGGTGCATTCAATGAAAACACCCTTAAACTTGTCTATGAACTTTTTAATTACCAATTAATCTACCTTTAGTTTTTGAGGTTTCCAATTTACTTTCCAGTGCTTACTAGTTTGAACATGACCTTCTCTAACATACTTAGCGACAAACTCTTGGAACTTATCCCCTGGTATAGCATCCGCTATTCTTAGAACAAATCCTTCTAATGGACCGCCTAAAAGAGAAAATTGCCCTTTCATATATTTATCCATCCATTTATTTACCCAAGCCATATCCATAACCGTTCCTCTAAATAATAATGGAACAGTTGGAATATCTATTCTCTTAGCCTCGGCGACCATATCATCATACGATAACCAAGTATTTGTATCTGTATCATAGATAGCAAAGATATAGAAATAAGATTCCATTTCTGTGTATTCTATACTATGGATAGCAAAGGTGTTTTCACCAAAAATCCAATAGTTCGGTTTTAGGACTGAAAGCTTACTATAATATACACCTTTAAGGTGGTCATACCAAGGTTCTTTAGTTGGTAAAGCATGACTTCGTGCAAACACTCCCTCATGACCTTTTAAGCAGCTGTTATGAACTAAAATATTATTAGCAAAAAAATTATGATTCTCTTCAACTGTAATATCATACTTTTCTCTTTTTTCCAGAAGTTTAGTAATTCTTTTAATTGTTGCTATTCTTTCCATTGTTTATTTTCTCCAATAATAATGTTTCTAGTTCTTCATCGGTTCTACATTTAATTTCAGATTCCCAAAGTAATACTACTTTGTATCCTTGTTCTGATGCCAACAAATTCTTTTTTTTGTCTCTTTCCCAAATAGATGATGCTATCTTAGTTCCATCTGGGAAATTAACTAAGTCATCTGAATTGTAAAGATTAGGGTTACAATGCCAATAATCACCATTTACTTCAATAATTATTTTTGTGTTGATTATTTTAATATCAAAAAACTTTTTTTTGATTTCAAACTGTGTACTATATGATATTAAAAGACTACTTAAAATTGTCTGAATTCTTATTTCAAGCTTTGAAATATTTCCATTCCATAAATGTTTCATTTTCTGAGTTCTTTCTTCAGAAGTTAAACTATCATAATACTTTCTCCAACCAGCATTTTTTCTTTGTTGAAGTTTTAGAAGTTCCTCTTCACTTAGAGAGTTATACCATTTCCAATAACTAAGTTGTAAGTTCTTGTATAATTCTGCTCTTTTTTCATCTGTTAAATCTTTATGTCTATTATGGTATGTTGAAACTGAAAGCTGACCATATTTTTTCATCATCGTAGCATTACTGATTTCTTTAAAGAAATCAGCTTGAAAAATATTATCAACACCATAATTTTCTCTAAATGTTTTTTTCTTTAACACTTTTAAGTTGTGACACATTATCAACACCAAATTTTTCTTGTAGGGTTGCTTTTGCTTTAATTGCTCTTTTTTTTCCGGCACCCTTTTGGTTTCTTCTAGGAATCTTATAGTAATCTAATACATGAGTTATTTCCTTAAAAGAGATTTTAAGTATTTCACTTAATTCTGGAAGACTCTTTTCTTCTTTAATGTATAATGAATCAAGATATTCTTTTGTTATCTCAAATCCAACTTTGTGATTTATTTGTAATATCCTAGCATTTTCTTTTGATATATTTTTATTACCAGCACAAACTACTACATGTCTCGAATTCCCTTTTAACTCTCTACCACAATTAAAACAAGTTGTCATAATATAAATCCTTATAGTTTTTATCTATACTTATTTATACCATTTTACCAAAAAATTTGATGTTTATCTAACTTTTCAGTAATATTTTATCACCTTCTTTTAATTCCTTAACTTTTCTATAGCAATTTAGTTCTGGGAGATAAACAAGATGTTCTTCAGTAACTTTTAAGCAATTACCTTCAGTATCTTCTATTTCATACCACTCATCATTATCAGTTGCAATAAAACTATTAAGAATTTGTCTAAATTCTATTTCACCATTAGAGATATTATAGCTTTCGACTAATCCTCTGTAATTAGTTTCATGAATCTCTCTGATTGTTTTTTCACCAGCAGAGGTATTTAAAATTGTGTCGCCATCTACACAATTAGCACCATCTAATTTCTCCGTAATAATTATTTCTCTTTGGAGAAAATTACCAAGATACTTAAGTGATATTACTTTATCATCTGCATGTATTTCTGGAGAGAATTGAAAATGTAATGTCCTTGGATATTTTTTCATTTAGTATTCTTCATCTTCTTCGTCTTCATCTCCAAACCATTCTTCATAATCATCATCATTGCCATATTTAACAATCATAGCCCATCTCATAGAAGCTTCATCAGATTCAAGATTACCCATTGATTTATCTTCATAGCTTAATGTTTCACCATTTTTGTATGTAATTATTCCACAATTACTACCAGTATCTTCATCTGCAAATGTTAAAACAAATTCAACTGTTTGGTGTAAAGATGATAACTTTGCAATAAGGTTATCTGCACAAGACCAAGCTGTATCAAATTGAACTTCTGTATCAGAAATATGTTCTACATCATACGCATTCCATTTTGTTCCCCAATTTGCATTAGACCAGTTATACCAATTATCATAACCATATTTAGCAATAAAATCTGGGTTAGTTTTTTCAGAAGAACCTGATGTTGTATTTACGAGTTCTTCTGGCATAGGTAAAATTTTATTGAAATCAAAATCAGAGTTCTCTGTTTTTAATGAGCTAAAGATATTTTTCGTATCTTCTGGTGTTCCGTTAGCGACTAATTTATTCGTTACATGATTTGGCATAAGTTTCCTTTGTTAAATTAAATGTTCTGGATAGTGTGTATGAATTTCAGAAATAAAAGCTTCTGAAAAAGTTATACTATAATATTTTTGTTCCCAATCTGAATTTTTACGAGTGAATTGCATATCATCAACTGATATTTTATTGAGTAATGGAAATTCAATTTCTAAATCAAAAACCATTTTCCCTCTTAGTTCAAATAAGAATTCTTCACTGCATTCATCTTCTAAACAGTTCCATCCAACAACCCATTTTAATAGATTAGAAGTATTTTTATACTGCATCTATTTTAATTCAAAAGTTGGTAGAAACTCCCACATAAATTCTGAGGTTTCTCCACTCAATCTATTACCGATATAAAACTCAATAATAAATTTCTCTGTTATTGAATTGTAATATACTTCATCAAATCTCTTTGAAGAAATTAATCTACCACCAGTCAATAAATGTTGTTTGGCTTCTGTCTCGGACACTATGCTTCCTCAGTTAATGATTCTCTTGATATTGCTTGTCTAATAATTCTATTAAACACACCATTTTTTTCAACTTTAGACATTGAAGCGGCACTTGTGAAAACAGAATAAGCAATAGTATCAGTTGCTTTAATATACTTGACAGTTTTTGTCAATACTGAAATTTCCACTTTTAATAAATCATCATGAATTGAAATTAAACCCATCATATCGTTGTTATCAGAAGCAGTTGTTATAGCCTCTACAAATTCTTTTGCTGTTCTCATAGTAATCCTTTTTGTTTCGTGTTAATAAAATTATAGCAGTTTATTACTTAAACTAATATTAAAACTCTTCATAATTATAAACTTCTAAGTCATGAACCTT
>QMNM01000019.1 GCA_003647765.1 Candidatus Cloacimonadota bacterium | reverse complement strand
TTCTGGTTCAGAAGGATATTTCCGTTCCAGTAATGGACAGGTATATGGAGATCCGTATAGTGGACCTGATATCAATATAGATTCTGATAATCCAAAGATATATTTTGGACTTGGCAACTGCAACATTGGTCAAATTCTGGGTGGTGGTAGTATGGCACCATCGTGGATTCATACTGGTTCTGCATATCAATATACTGGCTATGTGATTACAGAAGGAACTCATTCTCATCAACATGGTGGAACAAAGGCATATTTCTATAGAGTGGCAAGAAATTACACTTGGGCAGAAGCATTCTTCCTTGCTAATAATTCTCTTAAATTTGATATGATAAATGGAACTCCCGGAGCGAATCCACCTGATTTGAATGGTTCTGCTTTATATGGGGACCCTGGAATGCAAGTGAAAATGTCTAATGAAGGTGTATTTCAGCAACCATTATTCACAAATGAACTTACGATAAATGAAGGAATTGAAAAGGATACAGTTACATATAAGATAACAATGAATAGAGAAGGTAATCCTGGATTTACAAGCAAATGGGGAGAGCGTCATCCTGCAATAATTCTACCATTTAGAGCCGAGGATATTGAAATTATCTATACAAATGCAATGGCAGCTGTAGTTAAAGATAATTTTGCTTTGATGTATATCTGGTATCAGGGACAACCACCATTAGCACAAGGCGAAACAAGAGAAGTTGTATTCACCTGTACACATATTATTACTGATATTGATGAGCATATAATACCAAAGCCGGAACCTGCTAATCTCACTCTTTATCAGAATCATCCTAATCCATTCAATCCACAAACGACAATTTCATATACTATTCCAAAATCCAGTAAGGTCTCACTTAGCATTTACAATATCAAAGGTCAATTGGTGCAAACACTTGTTGATGAAGTTCAGCAATCTGGTTATCATTCTGTTGTCTGGGATGCAAAGGACAAAGGTTCAGGCATCTATTTCTATCGTATTATTGCTGGTGATTTTACTGCCACTAAAAAGTGTGTTATATTAAAATAGTATCATAAGACCAATGCAGGACATTTCCAATCCGACTCGGGTTCGGAGAACTTGAGTCGGGTTGGAAGCACATTGAGATTCATTGATCAAATTTATCAATTCTATCAATTTTAGGAGACAAGTATGAAACAACAAATGAGATATGAACAGGTTGTCAGAGAGAATCCACAAATAGAGATTATATCCATAAACAATTCTGTTAATATTACCAAATCAGATGGGTTAAAAACTGCTTTTGATATTGTATTAGAATCTAATACAGACCTACAAGAGTTCAAGTTGTCCGAGTATATCATTAAAGAATACGATGAAGAGAACAATTATCTGAAAGTAGAGATACTTCCATTCAAATTAAAAAATGAGTTCTTTTTACATTCCTATTCTCTCAAACTTAATTGTCAGATTCCAACACATTCAAGATTAAAAGTAAATAACAAAAATGGTAGAATAAGAGTTGATTCTTTGGACTTGCACATGGAACTTGCTAATAAAAATGGCAGTATAAAACTGATAGATATAAGTGGAGAAGCAATAGTAAGCAACAAAAATGGCAGTATAAAAGTTGAAAATTCTCTATTGAACAAATGCATAATTGGCGATAGAAATGGAAGTATTGTGTATCATTTTAATAAGGATGTGGAACAAGGCAGTTTTGAATTTACGAATAAGAATGGTAGTATCACTCTTTATATTCCACCTTCGCTTCCTTATGATATTAGTGGACAAACAAGAATTGGAAGTTATCATATCAACCTGGACCAAGAATACAAGAAGGAAGATGGGAAAATCTATATTCATAATAAAGATGGTAAAGTCAAAATTAGAATAGACAATAATATTGGAGGCATTAAGCTGTTTTCTACTGACAAACCAGAAGGGATTGATGTAAAAGTAATTTCTGCATATTGGGATAAGACAGAAAAGATTGGAGAAACAATCAAAGAAAGTATGCTTAGATTAGAAGAAGATATAAAGAATATGAGTGAAAGATTTAAAGATGAAGAATGGAATCAGATTAAAGAGCAGATAAAAGATATGAAGGAAAATATTGTAAATTTTGTTCATTCTTCAAAAGGAAAGGTTAATCTTAAATTAGATAAAGTATTTGATAAATTCGGAGATATGTTTCAATATATGGGAGACAAAAGCAAAAAGCAAGAAAATATTGAGTTGAAAAAGAAAGTATTAGATATGCTGGAAAATGGAAAGATTACAGCAGAAGAAGCAGAAAGATTATTGAGAAGTATATAATAATCCACCTGTGAAACCAGACTCGAGTTCAAAGAACCCGCGTCTGGTTTTACTGGTGAAACATTCCAAATTAGCTAATGCTTACAGCAAGATGTAATGTAGTAAAAATAATATACTTAATGCTGACAAATTTCTATTAGAACACCTTCTGTTGATTTTGGATGGAGAAATGCAACCTTTGTTCCACCTGCACCTATCCTTGGCTTTTTATCAATTAGTATAATGTCTTTTGCTTGTAAATCCTTTATTTTTGCTTCTATATCACCTACTTCAAAAGCAATATGATGAATGCCAGGACCTCTTTTATCAAGAAATTTCTGAATAGTACTATCTTTATGTGTTGGTTGAATTAATTCTAAACTGCTTTCACCAATATGTACAAAAGCAGTTTTGATTTTCCACTCTTTTAACTCTTCAATATTTGAGATTTCAAATCCTAATAATGAATACAATCCAATAGCTTCCTGAATATTTTCAACAGCAATACCAATATGACTAATTTTTTGAAATTTCAATCCTGATTTGTCAGTAGGAACTTTTTTATCAGACAATTTATGCCAAATTTTATCTTTACTGGTTCCGCCTTCTTGCAATTCTAATTCCTTTGCCATGTTAATACCAATATTTAATGCTTTTAAATTTATTTCATTGAATTGTGGCTTCACTTTTGCAGTAATTGCCTTTTTTAGAGAGGATATTTTTACAGTATTTGTTAGATAGCATAAAGCTGCAAGTGCAATAATATTAGCTACTAATTCTGTATCAAAATTTTCCATTGCTGTTTCAGTAAATGGCAGTCCATAGTTTTGAATTGGAATTGGCTTATTTTGTATTACTTTATTACTATCAAAAATAATAATACCATTTTCATTAACATTTTTCCAATATTTATCATAAGCTTCCTGAGAAAGAGCAAGGAAAATATCAAGCACTTCTGCTCGTGGATTATAAATTGTTTCTTTACTGATAATTATATCTGTTCTGCTATATCCACCTCTTGATTCTGGTCCATAACTTTGCGATTGAACTACTTCTTTACCATCATACATTGCTGATTCTGATAGAATTATACCTGCTAAAATAATGCCCTGCCCACCAGTACCACTAATTCTTACTTGAATATGTTCATCCATTTTTATTTTTCTACCTCCTTTTTAACCACAGAAAACACAGAGAAATTTCTAAATATAATTCCTCAAATTATTAACAATGGAAATTCTTTCTTGGAATATATTTTTATTCTCTGTGAACTCTGTGGTTAAATGTAATTTCTTTATAATTGTTATATCTTTTTGTGTGTTTTTGTATAATTTTGTGGCTTACTTACATTTTCAATAAGTTTTTCATATTCTTTTGTATATTCTGGAATGTCTTTATTTACTAGAATTCCACGAACAATTTTACCTTTTTTCTTTTCTTCTGGCATTTTGGAAATACTTTCAACTGGGATAGTATTATCTCTTTGCCATTTCAACATATCAACAGCAGAACCTTTTTTGTTGAATCGTCCATAAATCACAGGACATTGTGTGATTATTTCTACTAATGCAAGTCCTTGTTTACTAATAGCTTTTGCAATAATTTTCTTGGCTTCTATAGTATGAAAAGCAGTGGTTCTTGCTACAAAGCTAGCACCAGCTGCAATTGCAAGTTCACAAATATCAAAATTTCTTTCAATTACTCCATAAGGGGCAGTTGTTGCAATATCACCGACAGGAGTAGTTGGTGATGCCTGTCCACCTGTCATTCCATAAATATTGTTATTTATCAAGATTACAGTGAGGTCTATATTTCGTCTAGCTGCATGAATAAAATGATTACCACCAATAGCAGTACCATCACCATCACCAGTAATAACAATTACTTTCATATTGGGTTTCGCTAATTTTATTCCAGTAGCAAATGTAATTGCTCTACCATGAGTTGTATGCAATGTATTAACATCTATATAAACAGGCATTCTACTTGAACATCCAATACCAGAGACCATTGCAATATCATCCTTCTTTATGTCTAATAGATTAATCGCTCTAATAATATCACCAAGCACTATTCCAATTCCACAGCCAGAACACCAGACATGAGGAAAATGTTTTTTTTGTCTTAAATATTTATGGATTATCTTTTGAGGTATCTGTTCTCTCATTTATTTTACCTCCGCAATTTTAGATAATATCTGCTCTGAACTTAAAATAAGTCCATCATATCGTTGTAGCTTATGTAGTCGTGATTTGGTTCGTTCACTCCAAACTCTTTCAATTTCATGATATAATTGTCCCTGATTTAATTCTGCGATAATAATATCCTTACATTTTTCTAGCATTCTTTGTACATCATAATCTGGAAATGGCCAGATAGTTAAGGGTCTTATAAGTCCAACTTTAATGCCTTGTTTTCTCGCAATTCTGACTGCTTCTTTAGCTGATCTTGCTACAACCCCAGCTGCAAAAATAGCAATTTCAGCATCCTGCATTTTGTACGATTCAATTTGAATAATATCATATAAATTATCATAAATCTTATTTCTTAATCTGTCCATCATTGTTTTTACTTCATCAATCTTTCGTGTAGGAAATCCATATTTATCATGAGCCAAACTTGTAATATGAAATCTATAGCCCTCACCAAAATTAGCCACAGGTGTTATGTAGTCAGGGCTATCTTTATAATGTACATACCATTCAGGAGGAATATCAGGTTTTACTCTTTCTATAATATTCAATTCTTCTTTTTGTGGCAAAATAACAGATTCTCTCATATGAGCAATAACTTCGTCTAATAATAGAATTACAGGTGTGCGATATTTTTCCGATAGATTAACTGCTCTAATAGTAAGTTCATAACTTTCCAATACAGAATCAGGATAGAGAGCTATTATAGAATGATCCCCATGAGTTCCCCATCTGGCTTGCATTATATCCCCTTGTGAAGGACTGGTTGGCAATCCTGTACTTGGGCCTCCACGCATTACATTAACAATTAAACAGGGTACTTCGGCAATGCAAGCAAATCCAATATTTTCTTGCATTAAAGAGAACCCAGGACCGCTTGTAGCAGTCATTGATTTCAATCCAGCAATAGATGCTCCAATGATCGCACCCATACTGGAAAGTTCATCTTCCATCTGAATAAATTTCCCTTCATATTTAGGCAATTCACGAGACATTAACTCAGCTATTTCGGATGAAGGTGTAATAGGATAACCCGCAAAAAAGCGAATTTTAGCCTCTATTGCAGCTAATGCAATCGCTTCATTCCCTTGCAATAATTGCGGAGCTTTTTTGTCATCATTCTTTTTCACTTATTACCTCCAAAAATAATGCTGATATTATCAAATTCCTTGCGGATTAGTTTAATCAGAATTATGGTTAATCGCTCCAGTAATAGCATAGTCAGGGCAAAGCATATCACATTTTTCACAATGAGTACATTTCTCTGGATATTTTACATAAGGTGTTCCATCTTTTTTACTTGCAAGACACTTTGTCGGACAAAATGCTACACAAATACCACATTTTTTACACCAATCATAATATATGTAAACTGGTCCCTTCTGATAATCAACTCCATATTCAACTTCTCCTGGAGTAATCTTTAATATTTCCCGTTCCTCTTTTTTACTCGCGCGAATATTTTCTAATATTTTTCCTTGCGGTTTTTTTTGCATACTTCTTCCTCATTTAATATCAAATTTAGAACTTACATTATTCTCAATACATATTTTTTTAGAATGACAAACAGGAAATCCACTCATATTTTTATCAAGTTTTTTATCTGGATTAAATTTACAAAAGTCAGAATAAGAGTACATTCTTAATTTTCAATAATAGCTTTTTTAACTAATAATTCACCATTTAATACTGCTGCACCGGCTGCACCACGAATTACATTATGACTCAATACTATAAAGCTGTAATCCAAAACATTACTTTTTTTCAAATGCCCTATTGATACAGTCATTCCTTTTCCTAAATTTCTATCACGATTTGGTTGGGGCCTATAATTATTATAAAAATACTTTATTGGAGGATTAGGCGCAGATAGTAATTGATAATCTTTTAATGGATTAAATTCTTTCCAACACTTTATTATTTCATCTAAATTTGGTTTTTTTGCCAACTCAATATATACAGATTCCAGATGTCCATTTCGTACTGGCACGCGATTACATTGAGCAGAAATCTTCATATTAGGGTATTCTAATCCAGAATTGGTCATCTTTGCTAAAACTTTCACTGTTTCTGCTTCTATTTTTTCCTCTTCTCCTGAAATGTAAGGGATGATGTTATCTATGATTTGCATTGCTGACACTCCATCTATTCCTGCTCCTGAAATTGCCTGCATTGTCATAACAATCACTTTTCTAATTTCAAATTTGAAATGTATAGGAGCCAGAGCCAATGCTAAACCAATAGTAGAGCAATTTGGATTTGTAATTATTGCACCTTTATAATGTTGTTTTTTTATTAAAGATAGATGTTCTGGATTGATTTCTGGAATAATCAATGGCACATCATTTCTAAGACGATGGTTTTTTGCATTACTACAAATCAGATGTCCTTGCTCAGCATAATGCTCTTCAACATCTCCTGCAATAGATGAATCCAAAGATGAAAATAGCAACTTTGATGTTAACCTGTCAGTAGTAGATTTTATTCTAATAT
The DNA here is from genome assembly GCA_003647765.1 of Candidatus Cloacimonadota bacterium. Taxonomy (GTDB): domain Bacteria; phylum Cloacimonadota; class Cloacimonadia; order JGIOTU-2; family B8-G9; genus B8-G9. The sequence goes on along the minus strand of QMNM01000019.1, from coordinate 4,408 downwards.
TTTTAACAATATCCGGTAATCCATCTGACAATATCCATTTATGCTGAATTACATCGCAATACTTCTTCCCAACATTTTTAGATGAAGCGACCAAATCAGTTAATTCAAACCATTGATGTTTTGCTAATAATGAGACCAAATATTGTCCCACCATACCAGTAGCACCTAAAATGCCGACCTTTATTTTTTCCACAATTTTACCTAAAATTTTGCCACAAAGACACAAAAAATTTTTAGCCACAAAATTACACGAAAAATACACAAAAAAATATCAAACATTAGATTTCTTTTGCCACAAAGACACATTTTTCTTTCTGTGCCCTCAGTGTCTCTGTGGCAAAATAATATTAAAAAAGACTTCTCTAAAATTGTAGAGTCCCTTTTTATCTTTTATCCATTTAGCAGATTTGATTGCACCTAAAGCAAATCCAATTCTATTTCTTGCTCTGTGAGTTAATTCTATTGTATCAGCCATAGAATCAAATCCTATTTGATGAGTGCCAGGTATTTCGCCACTTCTCACACTTGCAAAATGTAATACATTGCTCTCAATCTGTCCTGATACACGCTCGTAATTTATTCTATCTTTTATAGTGATATTGTCTTTAATAATCTGTGCTAAAATTTTTGCTGTTCCAGAAGGGCTATCTTTCTTATGTCTATGATGTAACTCTAATCCGTAAATATCATATTCTTGAAGCTTATTAAATATTTTAGTTGCATTCTCAACAATAGAAAGAAACGCATTAACGCCTATAGAAAAGTTAGCCGAATAGATTAAACCAGTACCTGATTCCTGAACCAATTTCTCTGCTTTATTGATATTATCAAACCATCCAGTAGTGCCGATAACAGCATTTTTTTTCAGCTGACAATACTTTTTAATATTATCCAAAACTGCATCTGGTTGTGTAAAATCTATACAAACATCAGCATTACGCACACTTTCTTCAGTAATTTCACAATATGCGATTTTTTTATTTGGATCAATGATTGATACAACTTCTATATTTTGTTCAACAGAAAGCTCATTTATCAATTTCCCCATCTTGCCAAATCCTACAACAGCGACTTTCAACATAATTTACCTCCAATTTATGCTCGGATATATAGTAAGCCACAAAATTACACGAAAAAACACAAAAACGCATCAGAATTGAATTTTTTTAGCCACCAGGAAGACACCAAGATTATCTCTTTGTGTCCATAAATTCCTCTCTATGCCCTCTATGGCTCTGTGGCAATGAAAAATATTGTGTGAAATGCTATGTGAAATAATATTAAAAAGTAATCACTCAGGCATATTTCCCACTCCGATGAGAATAGAATGGGTGATAAGTACTTAACTGATATATTAAGAAGCAATTATTCTTCGCGATAATCTTGTACGCCCTTTTTATAAAGGTCATTTCCGTAAATATCATTAGCAACAATACAAGGAAAATTTTCCACTTTCAGTTCCCGAATCGCTTCTGTGCCTAAATCCTCGTAAGCAACTACTTTTGCAGAAGTAACAGATTTTGCAATAAGTGCTGCTGCTCCACCAATTGCAGCAAAATAAACAGCTTTATTTCTCACCATTGCATCAATGACTTCTTGATTTCGTGGACCTTTTCCAATCATTCCTTTTAATCCTCTATCAAGTAATATGGGTGAATACGGATCCATCCGATAACTTGTAGTAGGTCCTGCTGAGCCAATAGCTTGTCCAGGTTTTGCCGGAGCAGGTCCAACAAAATAGATAACCTGACCTTTAATGTCAATTGGTAATTCTTTTCCCTGTTCTATCAAGTCAACTAATCTCTTATGTGCCGCATCTCGTCCAGTATAAATAATTCCGCTGATTAAGACCTTATCCCCAATCTTTAAATTCTCTAAATCTTCATTTTTTAATGGTGTTCGCAAATGTATTTCATTCATCTCTCCTCCTATATTTTACAATGGATCTTGCTTACTCGGCGCAGAAAAACACAGATTTTACTGAAAAACACTGACAAATTTTTATTATTTGTCTTATGTCATTTATCATTAGAAATTTGGATTTTGATATTTTATTAGATATTCTTGCCCAGTTGGATAAGTTTTTCTATCCAATGGGGTGAATAATTAGTTATTTCTAACTTTTTATTAGTGTTTTTCAGTGTGCTATTCTTTCAAAAATTATGTTTATATTATTGCTTGTTTATGTCTTGCTGCATGACATTGTATATTAACAGCAACAGGCATAGATGCAATATGGCAGGGGAATCTTTTGATAAATACAGCAAGAGCTGTGGTAGTGCCACCTAATCCTTGCGGACCTATGCCTAATTTATTAATCCTTGCCAATAGTTCTTGTTCTATTTCTGCTAATTCTGGGTCTGGATTCTTCTCATTAAGAGGTCGTAATAGAGATTCTTTTGCTAATAATGCACTTTTTTCAAAATTGCCACCCATACCAACGCCAACAATCATTGGAGGGCAAGGATTTCCACCAGAGCGTCTTACTCTATCAACAACAAAGTCCTTCACACCTTCAATTCCGTCAGCAGCTTTCATCATTTTAACTTCGCTCATATTTTCTGAACCACCACCTTTTGGTGCTACTATAATTTTAATATTATCGCCAGGAACAATCTTTGTATGAATAACTGCTGGTGTATTATCGCCAGTATTTTTTCTCTTAATTACAGGCCCATCAACCATTGATTTTCTGAGATAACCATCTTTATAACCCTGTCTTACTCCTTCATTTATTGCCTCGTAAAAGTCACCACCAACTATGTGAACATCTTGTCCCAATTCAACAAATATAACAGCAACACCTGTATCTTGACACATTGGCATCTGTTCCTTTGCGGCTAACTCATCATTTTTTAATATTATATCCAAAATTTCTCTTCCAGTAGGCGATTTCTCCTTTTCTCTAAACTCCTTGATTTTCTCAATTACATCTTCACCAATGTAATAATTAGCATCCATACAGAGTTTTTTTACAACTGGGATTACCTCTGATACACTAATTTCTCTCATAATATACTCCTTTCGTATGTATAGGGTCACAGAACCCAAATTTCCTGTTAAAAGACAAAAATTGATAAAGAAGATATTTAGACGCGAACTTGCAGACGCGAACCTATACGAACTATGCGAACTTTTTTATATAAATTGAATTTTTGCGATGAGTTCGTGTTTAATTCCTCACTTTATCAGGCACATCTTTTTTACAAGAATATTACCAATAGAATTGAGTCAACAATATTTCAGAAAGAACATTTAAGGTACAATACGAGTTCCCATTGCATCCTTTTTACCAGGTGAGTTATCATACACTTCTACAACATTATACACTACAGCAATGAAGTCCGTGGAGAACTCACCGTGAAAATAACTATGAATTAAATTCGCATATTTGACTATATCTTTCTCATAATCAGTCAAATTCGGATTATCAGGATGAATCAGTTGCACAATTGTTTTTAGTTTATAACTTGGAATATCTAAAAAAACGATTACTGATACAGGATTCAAAATTTGATTAAGGAATGTTTGAGTAACAAATTCATGGGTTGTATATAATTCCAAAGATAGTTGTTTACTCATATCAAAGATATTTTCAGCATTATTATACAAATATGTTAAAGTATCTAATTTGGCTGGAAAAGGATTATTTTTAGTTGCTTCTAACATCTGTATAATTTGTTTAATCTTCTCTTTTTTCGGTATGAACCCAATTCCTTTGACAGCATTGTTAAGTTTGAACTGTGAATCCTTTCTCTTTGCTCCATAAGTAGCGACCATACCACTATGAGGTCCTGATAATTCAGGTGCTTGATGATTACGAAATCTTGTCATAGTTTCTAATCGTTTTGCAATATTCCACTTTATAAATTTTTCAGGAAGATTAGAAATTTTATATTCCTGCCATACATTATCAACCTCTGCTCGGATAATGCCTTCATCTAATCTTGATATATCAATATTCTGCTGAACAAAATATCCATCTTTCCAGCAAGATAATTCTTTAGCATCGTATCTTTTATCAATATCAAGCTTTGTGCAGAACATAGCCACTCCCATTATAATTGTTAATAATAGGTAAGTCCTTACTCTTTTCATAATTACACCTCTTTCTTTTTTATTAAATTATTTCACTCGCCTGTCAATCAGTGGTCCAAACAACCAACAATCTTTTACTATATTTATGGGTCAAATTTATTTTATCATTTGTTTTCTTGTTAGCCACAAAATTACACGAAAAAACACAAAAAGATATTAGCCATTGGATTTCTTTAGCCACGAAGAACACGAAGAAACACGAATAAATTTTTAACAAAATATTCCTATTTGATAGCATCAGCGTTCTCTTCTTGTTTTCTTGTTAGCCACGAAGAACACGAAGAAACACGAAGAAATTTTTAACAAAATA